>NZ_JBIUXX010000066.1:0-28126 GCF_044744235.1 Pseudomonas sp. NPDC087346 | reverse complement strand
AAAGTTTACTTGCAGTCCTTATTGCAACGCGGATCAACATTGACAGAAGCACCAGTGGCGGTAGCCACGAGTTGACTGAGAGGCTCAGGGCGTGACGGGGCCATGTGGATCAAGGTCAAGAGCACAGTCGAGCTAACGCTCATTCTGTGAGTGGTTAAAAGCGGCGCGGGGCAGCTTTGCTTTTGCTTTTCTGTAGGAGTGAGCCTGCTCGCGATGGCGGCCTGCCAGCCGACCATTTTCTGTCAGATGTAAATCAATCCCTGTGGGAGCTGGCTTGCCAGCGATGGCGGCCTGACAGCCGACCAAACTCTGCCTGATATACCCAATCTTTGTGGGAGCAGGCCTGCCAGCGATGGCGGCCTGCCATCCAACCAAACCCTGCCAGATGTACCCATCCCCTGTGGGAGCGAGCCTGCTCGCGATGACGTCATCAAGGTCACCCCATCTATAACTGTCAAACCCTAACCAATCAGCCAACAAAAAAGCCACCTCTCGGTGGCTTCTCTTTCTACTTCCACTATCAGTCGTAGATGACTTTCTTTTTCCAGTCCGCATCGGCTTCGACGTCTTTTAGCCCTTCGGTCAACTGATTCACTTCGCCGTCCACCGGGGCAATTTTGTCCATGACCTGGGCGTTGGCGCGGGCGAGGAGTTTTTCCAGGTATTGCAGTTGTTCGGCGTATACCTGCGGGTCTGGCTGTTTGCGCAGGTATTGCACGCCGCGTTCGAAGGCGAGGCGGGCCTGGCCCGGTTGGTTTTGTTGCAAGGACTGCTGGCCGAGGTTGTTGAAGAACTCGATGTGCAACAGCACCAGGATGTGGCGAATCTCGCGAATCCAGTGCTTGGCTTCGTTCGCTGGCAGGAAGCCGTCGTGGGCGGCGCGGGTGATTTGGCCGTGCAGGGCTTCGAGCAGGAAGCGGACGTCTTTGGCTTTGGCTTCGGTATGAATCGGCGCCGGCGGATTGTTGACCGGAATCGATTCGCCTTGTGCCACCAGTGCGCTCAGTTCGGTGATGCGTGCTTTGGTCGTGGCGCTGGTTTTTTCCAGGTTCAGCAGGCGCTGGCAGACGTTCAGCTCAAGGCGAGTCATCAGCAGTTTGAGGGCCGGGGTCATGAACTGGCCGGGAAAGGTCTCGGTGAGTTCGCCGCAGCGGCGCAGGCGGTCGTTGAGTTCGACCTTGGTGCGGGCCTTTTCCAGTTTGTTGTTTTCCACTACATGGTTCATGTAGCCGATGGCGATCAGAATGGCGATCCCGGCTACAACTAGCAGGGTGATCATGAGTGGTGTCACCGGTAAGACCTCTTTATAGGGTTCGCAGTCGAGTGTAGTGGCTTGGCATTTGGGCGCCTAGGTCTGCTCGACGAGTTGGATCGGCTGGTTCAATCTGTATCGGCCGCGCGCTGCTTATATGAATGCTGGCGCAAGGTATGCAGATTGCCATCACTGTGCGGTGGACTATAACGTCTTGGCGGGTGGCGGAATATAGGCGTCAAACGTTGGACGACGGAAAAGCCTGCCGGAGCCCGCAAAGCAGGTCGAAGTCATTGATTTAAATAAATTTATATCAAGGGGTTGACGACTTCTCAAACCATCCCTAGAATGCGCGCCACTTGCAGCGTAAAGCACACAGCGAAACGCCAGCAGGGAGTGAAGTTGTAGCGTGTCCCCTTCGTCTAGTGGCCTAGGACACCGCCCTTTCACGGCGGTAACAGGGGTTCGAGTCCCCTAGGGGACGCCATTGCGGGAATAGCTCAGTTGGTAGAGCACGACCTTGCCAAGGTCGGGGTCGCGAGTTCGAGTCTCGTTTCCCGCTCCAAATTCACAAAAACGCCGCTCAGCAATGAGCGGCGTTTTTGTTTGTGCAGAATTTGTCGCGCGACAAAAAAGGACCCAAGGGTCCTTTTTTGTTTTCTTGAACAGAAATGCCGGACCCGCTTAAACGGTGGGTCCGGTCAGTGCATCAAAGCTTCGGCAATTGCCCGATGCGGCCCATCATTTCGGTCACGATTTGCAGGTCCAGCAAGAACTGGTCAACAGTCTTGAACTCGCCGTCGGTGTGGCCGGTGTATTTGACTTCAGGTCGGGCCAGGCCGAATTGCACGCCATTCGGCAGTTCATGCACCGAGGTCGCGCCAGCAGATGTGCCGAATTCGTGTTTCATGCCCAGGTTCTCGCTGGCAACGGCCAGCAGTGCCTTGACCCATTCACCTTCCGGATTGCGGTACATCGGTTCGGCGATCGAGTAAGTGAAGTTCACTGCGACGTGGGTCTTCTTGCTCCAGGCGGCCAGTTTGTCGGCGATTTCCTTCTTCAGCACTTCAGGCGATTTGCCCTTCGGCACGCGCAGGTTGACCGCCAGTTTGAAGGCTTTGTCGTCCACGCCAACGTAGGTCAGCGAGGTGGTCAGCGGGCCCATGAAGGCGTCGGAGAAACCAACGCCGAGCTTCTTGCCCAAATAATCCAGGCCCCAGTTGTTCGATGCATAACGCGCTGCGTCGGTGAACTGGTTGTGCTTCAGCGCGACTTTGCCGTCGAGGCTGTTGAGGAAGTCGAGCATCCGTGCGACCGGGTTGACGCCGGACTCAGGTTCGGAAGAGTGGGCGGAAACCCCGGTAACGCTCAGTTTGACGTCCTTGCCATCAACCTTGGCAGCCACTTCGAAATCACCGCCGTTGCGCTTGGCGTATTCGCTGCCGGCCTTTTGCAGGCTGGCGGCCAGTTCTGCCGGTTTGTCTGTCACCAGGGTCACGACCGAAACCGATGGGATCTGGTTGGTCGCTAGGCCACCGGTCATCGAGGTGATTTCCGCACCTTTGCCTTCAGCCTTGCGCGATGGGAAATTGGCCATGACCGTGCCATAGCCTTTCTCGGCGATCACCACCGGGTAACCACCGTCCAGCGCCATGTTGTAGTTCGGCGTCGGGTTGTGTTCGAAGTAATAAGGGATCGCGTCGCCGGTGGTTTCTTCGGTGGTGTCCACCAGCAGCTTGAAGTTGCGCGCCAGCGGCAGCTTTTCTTCCTTGATCACTTTCATCGCATACATCGCGACGACGATGCCGTTCTTGTCATCTTCGGTGCCGCGGCCATACATGCGATCGCCGATCAGGGTGACCTTGAACGGATCAAGTTTGGTACCGTCCTTCAACACCCAGTTTTCCGGTGTGACCGGCACCACGTCGGCGTGGGCATGAATGCCGACGACTTCATCACCGCTGCCTTCGAGGGAGATTTCGTAGACGCGATTGTCGACGTTACGGAATTTCAGGTTGAAGGATTCCGCGAGGCTCTGGATCTTCGCGGCAATCTTGATGAATTCAGGATTGTCGTGCTGGGCTACGCCTTCTTTCTGATAGGTCGGGATCTCCACCAGTTCGCGCAAGGTTTCCAGCGCGGCTTTGCCGTACTTCGCGCGGGTGTAGAGGCCGAGCAGGCGGTTGATCTCGTTCTGCTGCTCGGCGCTCAGGGTTTTATTGTCGAGAAAGGCGTTGATTGTCGATTCGAGATTATCGGCTTTGCCCAGGTCGCTCTTGGCCACGCCGCCGAGGAATTGGCGGAAATCGCTGGTTGTCGTATCGCTGAACGACTTGAGGATGGCAGCACTTTGCTGCGGGGTGATGTTGGCAGAAGCGGGCAGGGTGTACGACGAAAGACCGGCCAGAATCAGACTGGCGGCGGCCAGACGCTTGAGAGAAAAATCCATCGGGATGGGCATTCCTTTGCAGGGAGTTGATAAGAAGTGTTTAAAAGTTGAAACAAGACTTTTCCAAACTAACACCATGCGGGTGTTGAAAGGGAGTCCTTGAAGTGGGATGCGTCGCACATAAATGCAAAAGCGGCGCACAAATGAAAAAGGCCCGACCTGTCTGAGTCGGGCCTTTCAGGGGCAAGGGTTGTTTACATCGACAGCACCAGACGCCCGGCGAACAGAATCAGGATCACCCCCATGCTGCGTTCGAACCAATGGCCCATACGCATAAACAGGGTCCGCACTTTGCTGCTGGAGAAGAACAGCGCGACGATCACAAACCACAGCGCATTCACGCCGCACATCCACAATCCGTACAGGGCCTGGATCTCCAACGGAGTGCTGGCGCTGATGATCGTGGTGAAGATCGCCAGGAAAAACAGCGTGGCTTTGGGGTTAGTGGCGTTGGTCAGAAAACCGGTGCTGAATGCCTTGAACAGCGATTGCTCGACCAGCGGTTCGTCCGCAACCTTTTCACCCTCAAGCGAAGTCTTGGGTTTGCTGCGGATCAGGCTGATGCCGAGGTAAAAAATGTACGCGCCGCCCACAACCTTGGCCACGGTCAGCAGCCACGGCGTGGTGTGCATCAATGCGCCGACACCGAGCAGGGTATACAGCACATGCACGGATATTCCCGCGCCGATGCCCAGCGCCGTGCAAATGCCCACCAGTCGGCCGAAGCGCACGCTTTGGCGAATGGTCACGGCGAAATCCGGCCCGGGAGCGACCACGGCCAGAAAGTGAATGGTGGCCAGTGCCAGAAACTCGCCAAGGTAATTCGATAACATTTCAGCTCCAGAAAGTCAGGGGTGAAGCATTGCCGCGATAGCCGACAAAGAAAGAAAGGCTCAAGCGCGGGTCGGCCACGCCCGGGGTGACCGAGTGCATGCAGCGCGAATTGAACATGATGAAATCCCCCGGCTCTGGCCGTACTTCCAGAGATGGTGGGCCGAGCAACGCCGGATCGATGCCGTAGCTGTCGCCACGCATTTCGTCGAACTGGTCCGGGGAAATATCGTCGTCCCACATCTGCAACGCGCCGCCCTCGGTCGGCATGTTCAGGTACACGTTGCAGGCGAATTGCGCTTCCAGGCTGCGCGCCTGAAAACTTTCCGGAGCGTCCTTGGCGAAAATGTCGTGGTGGGCGAGGAAGCAAACCCCCGGTTTGACTACCCGCGACAGGCCGACATACATTTTGCGTCCGTAGAGGTTTTCCAGATGGGCGCCGGCCGGCCATGACTCGTCGAGCATGCAGCGCAGCGTATCGACAGGCGAGGGGTAGGGCGCGCAGCGACTACGCAGTTCGGCGATGTTGCTGGTGGCACGCTCGAAGTAATCTTCGATCAGCAACGGCTGGTTTTCCGCTTCGTAAAACGCCATACCGATGCGGCCGATGCTCGGCGCATTGATATAGCCTTCGAAGCCAGGGGCGAGAATCTTGTCGCCAATCTGGACGGCCAGCGGCTGAGGCAAAAAGCCTTTGACGCGGATGGCGAGGACTTCTTCGTTGGCCAGTTTTTTTATGCACGTCTCATCGAGACGCTCGACGTCAAGCATCATGTTATTCAGGTCCATCTATCGAATAGTCAACGGAGCCAGCGAGTGCGGCTCCCCCGGCGTCGGACGCTGCGCGGGGCAACGTCCGAAATGCTTAATCCACGCTGTAGTGGACGGATAACGTACCTTTCTTCTGCGAAAGGGATGCGATCGTGACTGTGCCCAAATCCTTCAGGCTACGTACATGGGTGCCACCGCAGCCATAGGCTGGCAGCTCGCCGAAACCGATTTCGCGCGAACCTTCGCGCAGCGAAGTCAGGCGTGGCAGATCGTGTTCGATCCACTGGCCAACGCCGTATTGCACGGTTTGCGCATCGACTTCCTGAGCAACATCGCTCGGTTTGAACTGCACTCGGCCCTCGTCCGGCCAGTGGTGCGCCTTGATCGGCGTCCAGCCCATGGCCTGAACGAAATGCCCGATCAGATGACCGGCCGAATGCATGCGGGTATTGAAGCAGCGGCGTTCTTCGTCAACACGAATCTGGGTCATGCCGAGCGGCACCGGACGGTCGACGAAATGCACGATCCGCTCCGGCTCCTGCACCACGCGCAGCACCTGACTTTCGCCGATCCAGCCGGTATCGCAGGGCTGACCGCCACCCTGCGGGTGAAACAATGTTGCGCGCAGCACTACAGCGAATTCGTTCTCGTGGGGCGTGCAGTCGAGGACTTCCACATTGGCCTTGAGGTCATCAATATGGAAAAAGAGGCGAAGCGTCATATTCCATGCCCTAATTAAAATTTCTACTTTTTATTATATGAATCGTGCAATAACGTGATAATCCGTTCAAACATCAAAGGACTGTTGCGCTGTGAGCATAAATCTACCGCTGCCGCTGCTCGGTGAAATGGCGATCTTCGTCAAGGTTGTCGAAACCGGCAGTTTTTCCGAAGCGGCCCGTCAGTTGGGTTCGTCACCGTCGGCGGTCAGTCGCAGCATCTCGCGTCTGGAAAAGGCCCTGGCCACCCGTCTGCTGCAACGCACCACGCGCAAACTTCGTTTGAGCGATGGCGGGGAAGAGGTATTCAAGCGCTGTCAGGAGATGGTCAGCGCTGCCAAGTCAGTGATGGAAATCAGCGGCCAGTTCACCCATGAGGCTGAAGGTCTGGTGCGGGTCAGTGTGCCGAAAGCGGTCGGACGGTTCGTGATTCACCCGCACATGCCCGAGTTTCTGCGCCGCTATCCCAAGGTCGATGTCGAGTTGTTGCTGGAGGATCGGCAGGTTGATCTGATCGACGATCATGTCGATCTGGCGATTCGTATCACCGATCGCCCCCCGGCCGGGTTGGTCGGAAGGCAGTTGCTGACCATCGACCATTTGCTCTGCGCCACGCCGCAGTATCTGGCCGAACATGGCACCCCGACGCACCCCCATGATTTGCTTGAGCACAGCTGTATTTACCTGGGTGAAACCCCGAGTGATGCGCGCTGGAAATTCAAGAAAGGCAGCAAAGCGGTGACGGTCGGCGTGCGCGGTCGATATGCCGCCAACCATACCGGCGTGCGGCTGGGTGCGGTGTTGCAGCACATCGGGATTGGCAGCTTGCCGTATTTCACCGCGCGCTATGCGCTGGAGCAGAAGTTGATTGTGCAGGTGCTGCCCGACTGGACGTTCCTGGCTTCATACCACGGAGGGCTGTGGTTGCTGCATTCGCCAACGCGTTATCTGCCGCCGAAGCTGCGGGTGTTTATCGACTTTCTGGTGGAGTGCCTGGAAAGGGAGCCGACCTTGAGCAAGCCGGGAAAATCGGGGAGTCCGAACAATCTGGCGATGGCGTATGAGCTACCGGAAAGTGAAGGGCTGCTTTAACGCAAAAGATCGCAGCCTGCGGCAGCTTTATGTAGGAGCTGCCGCAGGCTGCGATCTTTTGATCTTCAACTGATGTAACTCAGTGCTTGCTGTCCTGAGCGGCCATCGCCATCAGCTGCTTTTCCTGATTCCAGTCGAACGGTTCGTCGTTCTGTTCGGCTTCGTAACGACGTTCTTCCAGCGCCTGATACAGGTCGATTTCTTCATCGGCCAGGTAATGCAGGCAGTCGCCAGCGAAGTACCACAGCAGATCCCGCGGAATCAGATGGGCGATCTGCGGATAACGGGTGATGACCTGGCACAGAATGTCCTGACCCAGATACTGGCTTTCGATCGGATCGATCGGCAGCGACGCGAGCAGTTCGTCAAAGCGCTCCAGGAACAGGGCATGGCTTTCTTCGGGAACCTGTTCGGCCTCACCTACGGCGACCAGAATGCTGCGCAGGTGGTCGAGTAATACAAGATGATCGGCAACGACGTTGGACACGAGATAAGTCCTCAAGAGCAAAACGGGCGCGGGAGTATAAAGCTCCTGCGCCGGTTTTTCACTGACAGTTGCAGCCGAAAGGGATCAGCGGACTTTCCCTTCGGCCTGCGCCAACTCCTCCTTGGAGAAATCATCGACATCGATCACTTTGCGTCGAGCGGCTTCGGCGTCGCGCAGTGTCTGGGCCTCGACCGCTTGCAGGACGCCAGCTTCCAGCGCCGCATCGATGGCGTGTTCGCCGGCCACTGGTTTGACCTGACCACTTTTCAGTGAGCTGTGCAGCTTTTTGTGCAACGGCTGCGCGGCATTCAGCAGATCGCTGGCATGTTGCAGAGCGCCGACCGCGTCATCCGGCGATTGCGGGCGATAGCAACCCGCGAGCAATTCTTCCAGCGTCGGATCACCCTTGGCGCGACCAAGAACCGCTGCGACTTCGGCACCGAGTTTGTCCGACGGGCCTTTGTGACGTCGACCGAACGGGAACACGATCACGCGCAGCAGGCAGCCGAATACCCGGTTCGGGAAGTTGGTCAGCAGTTCATCCAGCGCTCGTTCCGACTGACCGAGACTTTCTTCCATGGCCCAGGTGAACAGCGGTTCCATATGCTCCGGGGAATCAAGGTCGTGATAACGCTTGAGTGCGGCGGACGCCAGATACAGATTGCTCAACACGTCGCCGAGGCGCGCCGAAAGGCGTTCGCGACGTTTCAGTTCACCGCCCAGCAGCATCATGCTCAGGTCAGCGAGCATCGCGAAGGCCGCAGCCTGGCGGTTGAGCGCACGGAAATAACCCTGACTGAGCTTGTTCCCCGGCGCATGTTCGAAGTGACCGAAACCGAGGTTCAGCACCAAGGTACTGGCGGCGTTGCTCACGGCGAAACCGATGTGCTTGAGCAGCAGGCCATCGAACTCTTTCAGCGCCTGATCCTTGTCCTCGCGCCCGGCGAGTGCCATTTCCTTGAGTACGAACGGATGGCAACGGATCGCCCCCTGACCAAAGATCATCAGGTTGCGTGACAGGATGTTCGCGCCTTCGACGGTGATGAAAATCGGCGCACCGTTCCAGCTGCGCCCCAGATAATTGTTCGGGCCCATGATGATTGCCTTGCCGCCATGCACATCCATGGCGTGGCTGATGCATTCGCGGCCGCGTTCGGTGAGGTGGTACTTGAGGATTGCCGACAGCACCGAAGGTTTTTCGCCCAGATCTACCGCGTTGGCGGTCAGCATCCGCGCAGCGTCCATCATCCAGGCGTTGCCGCCGATTCGCGCCATTGCCTCCTGAATACCTTCGAACGCGGAAAGTGGCACGTTGAACTGTTCGCGGATCTGCGCGTATTGCCCGGTTACCAGACTGGTGAACTTGGCGGCGCCGGTGCCGACTGCCGGCAGCGAGATTGAACGCCCGACCGACAGGCAGTTCATCAACATCATCCAGCCTTTGCCGAGCATTTCCTGGCCGCCGATGAGGAAGTCCAGCGGGATGAATACGTCTTTGCCCGAGTTCGGGCCGTTCATGAACGCTGCACCCAGTGGCAGGTGACGGCGACCGATTTCGACGCCCGCGGTGTCGGTCGGAATCAGCGCAAGGCTGATGCCCAGATCGGTTTTGTCGCCCAGCAGGTGGTCCGGGTCATAAGCCTTGAATGCGAGGCCGAGCAGGGTCGCGACCGGGCCGAGGGTGATGTAGCGCTTTTCCCAGTTCAGACGCAGGCCGAGGACTTCCTGGCCTTCCCATTGACCCTTGCAGATGATTCCGGTGTCGGGCATGGCGCCAGCGTCGGAGCCGGCGAGCGGGCCGGTGAGGGCGAAGCACGGGATGTCATCGCCACGCGCCAGACGTGGCAGATAGTGATTACGTTGCTCGTCGGTGCCGTAGTGCAGCAGCAGTTCGGCCGGGCCGAGGGAGTTAGGCACCATCACCGTCGAGGCGAGGTCGCCGCTGCGGGTCGCGAGTTTCATCGCCACTTGCGAGTGGGCGTAGGCCGAGAAGCCCTTGCCGCCGAACTCCTTGGGAATGATCAGTGCGAAGAAGCCGTGCTCCTTGATGTGCGTCCAAGCCTCGGCCGGCAGATCCATAGACTGGCCGATCTGCCAGTCAGTGACCATCGCGCAGAGTTCTTCTGTCGGGCCATCGATGAAGGCTTGTTCTTCTTCGCTGAGTTGCGCCTTGGGATAGGACAGCAGTTTTTCCCAGTCCGGACGCCCGCTGAACAGTTCGCCATCCCACCACACGGTGCCGGCATCGATTGCATCGCGTTCGGTCTGCGACATCGGCGGCAGGGTTTTCTGGAACCAGTTGAACAGTGGCGCCGTGAAGTGTTTGCGGCGCAGGTCAGGCAGCAACAATGGCGCGGCCACCAGTGCCAGAACCACCCAGAACACCACCAGCAACCAGCCCGGCGCACGACTGAAGATGCCCATCGCCAGCAAGTAAATGGCAACGATGCCCAGCGCCGGCAGCGGGGAGATGCGGCGGTGAGCGAGATACGCCACACCGACGATCAGAACCAGTATCCACAACAACAGCATATTTAATCCTCCGTGAACCAGAACGAGCGACCCAACAGAGCTTAGACGGCATCTGTAAAACAGGGGGGTCAGAGCAAGGTGATTGAAATCGTGGGAAACCTTGGACGGCTTTTGTAGTTTCGGTGGGCAACACGCGTAGGAAATCGTTCGTTAATCCCGCGTCTTTGCGTCCAAGTTTGGCCGAAACGTCGTTATCTCTGTGCTTGAGCTGTCGCTAGACTCGGGACTCACCCAGGAGATTGTCGTCATGCACGAGTATCTGAGTCCCGGTCGCTTCATCGATAGTGACCACCCGGCAGTGGTGGAGTTCGCCGAACAGCACCGTGGTGCCAGTCGCGATCCGCTGGCGCAGGCGATCAGTCTCTATTACGCCGTGCGTGAAGCGGTGCGCTACAACCCCTACACCTTCAGTCGTGATCCGGACACCTTGCGTGGCAGTTACGCATTGGCCACGGGTGAGAGCTATTGCGTGCCCAAGGCCACGTTGCTGGCCGGTTGTGCGCGGCATTGCGGGATCGCCGCGCGGATCGGTCTGGCGGATGTGCGCAATCATCTGTCGACCCCGCGTTTGCTGGAGTTGCTGCGCAGTGACGTGTTTGCCATGCACGGGTACACCGAGCTGTTCTTGGGCGGTCGCTGGGTCAAGGCGACGCCGGCGTTCAATCAGCAACTCTGTGAGTTGTTCAATGTTGCTCCGCTGGAATTCGACGGCATCAACGACAGCGTTTTCCACCCGTATAACCGCGACGGGGCGCAGTTGATGGAGTATCTGATCGATCACGGACAGTTCACAGATGTGCCGGAAACGTTCTTTTTCCAGCACATCGAAAAGTGCTATCCGCATCTGTTCGGCGAACAACAGCCGCTGCTGCTGGGCGATATGCAGAGCGATGTCAGCCGCGGCTGATCCGGCGTATGCTGCTCGACCACTTCATTGCAAAAGAGGCGGTCATGCTGAAGATCTGGGGTCGCAAGAATTCGTCGAATGTCAGAAAGCCATTGTGGGCCGCTGAAGAGCTGGGCCTGGCTTACGAGGCGATCGATGCAGGCGGGGCTTTTGGTGTGGTGGACACGCCGCAGTATCGGGCGATGAACCCGAACGGCCGAGTGCCAGTGATCGAAGACGACGGTTTTGTGCTGTGGGAGTCCAACGCCATCGTCCGTTATCTGCTGGCCAAACATGCGGCCAACACCGCGTGGTATCCGACGGATCTGCACACCCGCGCCACGGCCGACAAGTGGATGGACTGGACCACATCGAGTTTTGCCGGCCCTTTCCGCACGGTGTTCTGGGGTGTCTTGCGCACGCCGGCCGAGAAACAGGATTGGGCGGCGATCAACGAAGGTATCAAGGAATGTACGGCGCTGCTGGCGATGGCCGATGAGGCCCTGAGCACTCAACCGTACCTGTCCGGAAGCGAAATCGGCATGGGCGATATTCCGCTGGGCAGTTTCATTTATGCCTGGTTTGAAATGCCTATCGAGCGCGCTCCGCAGCCGCATCTGGAGGCCTGGTATGCCCGGCTGAAGCCGCGTCCGGCTTATCAAAAAGCAGTCATGACCGCGTTGACTTGATAATAACTATCGACACGCTTGACTGTACTTGTGCGGCGGCGGCAAGCAACATTGCGCCTTGCGCTGCGGTTGTATCCCTCGCCGTCCGCCCACATCTATCCCTTTCCTTCCTTCTTGGTGCGTAAATCAGATATGAGTTCCGCTCTGTCCATCCGGCAGCTAACCAAAACCTACGGCAACGGGTTCCAGGCCTTGAGTGGTATCGATCTGGACGTCGCCGAGGGTGATTTTTTCGCCTTGCTTGGCCCCAACGGTGCCGGCAAATCCACGACCATCGGCATTCTCTCGACCCTGGTGAACAAGACCAGCGGTACGGTGAATATCTTCGGCAATGACCTGGACAAGAACCCCGCAGCGCTCAAGCGCTCGATTGGCGTGGTGCCCCAGGAATTCAACTTCAACCAGTTTGAAAAGACCTTCGACATCGTCGTGACTCAAGCTGGTTACTACGGCATCCCGGCGAAAATCGCCAAGGAACGCGCCGAGCAGTACCTGACCCAGCTCGGGCTGTGGGACAAGCGCGATGTGCCGTCCCGCTCGCTGTCCGGCGGCATGAAGCGCCGGTTGATGATCGCCCGCGCTCTGGTGCATGAACCGCGCCTGCTGATCCTCGACGAACCAACTGCCGGGGTCGATATCGAGCTGCGCCGTTCGATGTGGACGTTCCTCACCGAGCTGAACCAGAAAGGCATCACCATCATCCTCACCACGCATTATCTGGAGGAGGCTGAGCAGTTGTGCCGCAACATCGGGATCATCGACCACGGCACCATTGTCGAAAATACCAGCATGAAACAGCTGCTGGGTCAGCTGCATGTCGAGACCTTCCTGCTGGATCTGAAAAATGATTTGCAGGTCGCGCCGCAATTGCTTGGCTATCCCTCCCGGTTGATCGACAGCCATACGCTGGAAGTGCAGGTCGACAAGTCGATGGGCATCACCGCGCTGTTCACTCAGTTGGCGCAACAGAACATCGAAGTGCTGAGCCTGCGTAACAAAACCAATCGCCTCGAGGAGCTGTTCGTGTCCCTGGTGGAGAAAAATCTGTCGAAGGTGGCGGTATGAGTTCCGAGTTCCGGCCCAACCTCGTTGCTCTCAACACCATCGTTTACCGCGAGGTCAAACGTTTCACCCGGATCTGGCCGCAGACTCTGCTGCCGCCGGCGATCACCATGGTTCTGTACTTTGTGATCTTCGGTAACCTGATCGGCCGGCAGATCGGCGCCATGGGTGGGTTCACCTACATGGAGTACATCGTGCCGGGGCTGATCATGATGTCGGTGATCACCAACTCCTACGGCAACGTGGTGTCGAGTTTCTTCGGCAGCAAGTTCCAGCGCTCCATCGAAGAACTGATGGTCTCGCCGGTCTCGCCGCACACGATTCTGATCGGCTACACCCTCGGCGGTGTGCTGCGCGGTTTGATGGTCGGGGTGATCGTGACGATTCTGTCGCTGTTCTTCACCGATCTGCAGGTCCATCACCTCGGTGTGACCATTCTGGTGGTGGTGCTGACGGCGACGATCTTCTCGCTGCTGGGCTTCATCAACGCCGTGTTCGCGCGCAACTTCGATGATATTTCGATCATCCCGACGTTTGTGCTGACACCGCTGACTTACCTCGGCGGGGTGTTCTACTCGATTACCTTGCTGCCGCCGTTCTGGCAGACCGTGTCGTTGGCCAACCCGGTGCTGCACATGGTCAACGCCTTCCGCTATGGCATTCTGGGTGTGTCGGATATCCGTATCGGCGTGGCGATCACCTTTATGCTGGTAGCCACCGTGGTGCTGTATGTCGGTTGCACGCGGTTGCTGGTGAGCGGGCGCGGGATGCGTACCTGACGCGAGACCGCGTCGCTGCCATCGCTAGCAGGCTAGCTCCCACAGGGATCATCAGAGAGCAAAGATCCTGTGTGGGAGCAGCTAGCCTGCTAGCGATAGCGTCAGTCCAGACACCACAAAAAAACGGCCTCCACTGCGGAGGCCGTTTTGCATTTCAGGACTTTCGATTTTTCTTGCGCCGCGTCCATTGCCGCGCCACCCACCAGCGCCAATACAACATCACCAGACAGTAGGAGAGGGCGCCCAGCACCAGTCCGCAGACAACCGAGCCCAGTAAAAACGGCTGCCACAAGGTCGAGAGTTCGCCGCTGATCCATTCCCAGGTCAGCGAGTCAGGCAGAGTGCGGGCGGGAACGTCCATCAGCCAGGCGCCAGCCTGATAAGTGCAAAAGAACACTGCCGGCATGGTGATCGGATTGGTCAGCCATACCAGGCTGACGGCGATTGGCATATTGCCGCGCACGGTGATGGCCAGCGCGGCGGCTACCAGCATTTGCGCCGGAATCGGCAGGAATGCGGCGAACATACCGACGGCCATTGCCCGGGCAACCGAGTGGCGATTGAGGTGCCAGAGGTTCGGGTCATGCAGCAACTTGCCGAGAAAGCGTAAGGATTTGTGTTCCCTGATGCTCGTCGGGTCGGGCATGTAACGTTTGAATAAGCGCCGGGGCATAAGGCTTCTCGGTCGGTTAAGGCGGCAAGTATGTCTGGATTCTACGAACGGCCCATTCAGACTTTGTGACAATTGTTGACTACGCACCTGCTCCGCGCCAGCTATGCCTAGTGACTGGAGTCTCAAGGACGGGCTTATGCGCACAGGGATGATGGCGCTGGCAGTCGGTTTGCTGGCCCCGATGTTTTTGCCGGCCTTGCCGCCGGTCGGGTTGCTGATGGTGTTGCCAGTGGTGGGTTTGATGTTGCTGCCGTTTCGCAGCTATCCACTGGCGCTTTTGCTGTTCGGTTTCAGTTGGGCCTGTATCAATGCGCAGTGGGCGCTCAATGATCGTCTGGTGCAAGCGCTGGACGGTGAAACCCGTTGGGTCGAGGGACGGGTGGTCGGTTTGCCGCAGAACGCTGATGGCGTGGTGCGCTTCGAATTGGCCAACGCCCGTTCGCGTCACGAAAAACTGCCGTCGCTGATGCGTCTGGCGTGGTACGCCGGGCCACCGGTCAAAAGTGGCGAGCGCTGGCGGCTGGCGGTGAAGTTGAAGCGTCCTGCGGGGCTGCTCAATCCTGACGCGTTCGACTATCAGGCGTGGTTGCTGGCGCAGGGCATCGGCGCCACCGGCACGATCAAGGATGGCCAACGGCTGTCGGAAGCTCGCGGAGCGTGGCGTGACGGCATTCGCCAGCGCCTGCTCGCGGTGGACGCGCAAGGTCGCGCGCCCGCTCTGGCGGCGTTGGTGCTGGGCGATGGGTCGGGGCTCAGTCGCGAGGACTGGCAGGTGTTGCAGGACACCGGCACCGTGCATCTGCTGGTGATTTCCGGCCAGCACATCGGCTTGTTGGCAGCGGTCATGTATCTGCTGGTCGCCGGGCTGGCGCGTTATGGGTTGTGGCCACTGCGTTTGCCGTGGCTGCCATGGGCTTGTGGATTAGCGTTTATGGCGGCGCTGGGTTACGGGCTGCTTGCCGGGTTTGATGTGCCGGTGCAGCGGGCTTGCGTGATGGTCGGGCTGGTGCTGCTGTGGCGTCTGCGCTTTCGGCATCTGGGTGCGTGGTGGCCGCTGTTGCTGGCGTTCAACGCGGTGCTGTTACTGGAGCCGTTGGCCAGCCTGCGTCCGGGTTTGTGGTTGTCTTTTGCGGCGGTGGCGGTGCTGATTTTCACCTTCGGCGGACGACTGGGGGCGTGGCGCTGGTGGCAGACCTGGACGCGGGCACAGTGGTTGATTGCGATTGGTCTTTGCCCGGTGTTGCTGGCGTTGAACCTGCCGATCAGCGTCACAGGGCCGCTGGCGAATTTGTTCGCGGTGCCGTGGGTCAGCCTTGTGGTACTGCCGCCGGCGTTGCTTGGGACTTTGTTGATGCCGGTGCCTTATGTCGGCGAAGGTTTGTTGTGGCTGGCGGGTGGTTTGATCGACTGGTTATTTCAAGGTTTGGCGGTGATTGCCGGACACTGGCCAGCCTGGATCGCGCCTTCGGTCCCGTGGTGGGGATTGCTGTTGGGAGGCCTCGGGGCGGTGTTATTGCTGCTTCCGCGAGGCGTGCCAATGCGGCCGCTTGGCTGGCCATTGTTGTTGGTTCTGGTTGTGCCGCCTCGTGAACGCTTGGCCGAGGGGCTGGCGGATATCTGGCAACTCGATGTCGGCCAAGGCCTGGCGATTCTGATCCGCACCCGCAATCACACGCTGCTTTACGACGCCGGGCCACGTTTCGGCGAGTTCGATCTAGGCGAGCGAGTGGTGCTCCCAGCCCTGCATAAACTGGGCGTCGAGCGGTTGGACTTGATGCTGCTCAGTCATGCCGACGCCGACCATGCCGGTGGCGCTTTGGCAGTCACACGAGGTTTGCCGGTGACCCGAGTGATCAGCGGCGACCCACCGGGGCTGCCAGCAGAGCTGAACGCCGAAATCTGTGAAAGTGATCGGCAATGGCAGTGGGATGGCGTCCATTTCCAGCTGTGGCAATGGGCCGACGCCCATGACAGCAACCAACGCTCCTGCGTGTTGCAGATCGAGGCCAATGGCGAGCGCTTCCTGCTGACCGGAGATATCGACACGGCCGCCGAGCGCGTCTTGCTCGACAGTGCACTGGCGACCCCGACGCAGTGGCTGCAAGCCCCGCACCACGGCAGCCGCAGCTCATCTTCGATGGCGTTGCTCAAGGCCCTGAAGCCCGAAGCGGTGCTGATTTCCCGGGGGCAGGGCAACTCGTTCGGCCATCCGCATCCGACGGTCATTGCGCGTTATCGCAAACAGGGGCTGCGTATTTACGACAGCGCGGAGCACGGCGCCATTCATCTGCAACTGGGCACATTCAAACCGCCGCTGACGATGCGTCAACAGCGGCGGTTCTGGCGTGATGCGCCTGAGCCCCGCTAAACGTTGACCACGATCACGGTCGTCGGAGCGACGGGTCTTTATCAGCAACCGGTATGGTAAAGTGGCGCACTTTTTCGAGGGGGCTTTCACTGTGTGGGAATTGGTCAAATCCGGCGGCTGGATGATGTTGCCGATCATTCTGAGTTCCATCGCTGCCATGGCGATTGTTGCCGAACGCCTGTGGACCCTGCGCGCCAGTCGTGTGACCCCGGAACATCTGCTGGGTCAGGTCTGGGTCTGGATCAAGGACAAACAACTCAATAAAGAAAAACTCAAGGAATTGCGCGCCAACTCGCCGCTGGGTGAAATCCTTGCCGCCGGTCTGGCCAACTCCAAGCATGGTCGCGAGATCATGAAAGAGTGCATCGAAGAGGCCGCCGCGCGGGTGATTCACGAACTCGAACGCTACATCAATGCGCTCGGCACCATCGCCGCCATGGCTCCGCTGCTGGGTTTGCTCGGTACGGTGCTGGGCATGATCGATATTTTCAGTGCCTTCACCGGTTCCGGCATGACCACCAACGCCTCGGTACTGGCCGGTGGTATTTCCAAAGCGCTGATCACCACCGCTGCGGGCCTGATGGTCGGTATTCCGGCCGTGTTCTTCCACCGTTTCCTGCAACGCCGCATCGATGAACTGGTGGTGGGCATGGAGCAGGAAGCGATCAAACTGGTCGAAGTGGTGCAGGGCGACCGTGACGTCGATCTGGCCGAGGGCAAAGCGTGAAATTCCGTCGCAAACCTCGGGAAACAGTGGATATCAACCTCGCGTCGCTGATCGACGTGGTGTTTATCCTGCTGTTGTTTTTCGTCGTGACCACCACCTTCACCCGCGAAACCCAGTTGCGCGTCGACTTGCCGGAAGCGGTCAGCGGCTCTCCGGCTGAAGACCAGCAGGTCAAGCAACTGGATGTCGCGATCAACGCCGAAGGTGTGTTCTCGGTGAATAACAAGATTCTGCCGAAGAACGATCTGGCAACGTTGATGGAAGCCATGCAGAAAGAATCCAATGGCGACACCAACATGCCGCTGTCGATCAGTGCCGACGGCAAGACTCAGCATCAATCAGTGATCACCGCCATGGATGCGGCCGGCAAGCTCGGTTTCAGCCATCTGCGCATGACCACGGTCGAGGCGGCGCCAAAATCCTGATGAGCCTGTCTGATCGTTTGCTCGCCGCGTGGTATCAGGGGCATCCGGCCCTGACACTGCTGCGGCCGCTGGAAGCCCTGTACCGGCGCGTGGTAGTCGGCAAGCGTCAGCGTTTTCTCGACGGTGAAGGTGAGATCTACCAGCCGCCAGTGCCGCTGATCGTGGTCGGCAACATCACTGTTGGCGGTACCGGCAAGACCCCGATGATTCTCTGGCTGATCGAACACTGTCGCCGCAGCGGTTTGCGTGTCGGTGTAGTCAGCCGTGGTTATGGCGCCAAACCGCCGCAGTTGCCGTGGCGGGTCGCAGCCGATCAAAGTGCCGATATCGCTGGTGACGAGCCGTTGCTGATCGTCCAGCGCACCGGCGTACCATTGATGATTGATCCGGATCGCAGCGCTGCCGTCAAAGCCTTGTTGGCAAGCGAACCGCTGGACCTGATCCTCTCCGACGACGGCATGCAACATTATCGGTTGGCGCGGGATCTGGAACTGGTGCTGATCGATGCCGCCCGTGGCCTGGGCAACAAACGTTGTTTGCCCGCCGGGCCGTTGCGCGAGCCGATCGAGCGTCTGCAAAGCGTCGACGGTGTGCTGTTCAACGGTGCGACCGAAGATCGCGTGGGTGGCTTTGCTTTCCATCTGCAACCGACTGCGCTGGTCAATCTGCGCAGCGGTGAGCGCAAGCCGCTCGAGCACTTTCCTGCCGGTCAGGCCGTGCATGCGGTCGCCGGAATCGGCAATCCGCAACGTTTCTTCAATACCCTCGAAGCGCTAGACTGGCGCGCAGTCCCCCATGCGTTCGCCGACCACGCCGAATACAGCGTGAAGGCTTTGAATTTCACGCCGTCATTGCCGTTGGTGATGACCGAAAAGGACGCGGTGAAGTGCCGCGCCTTTGCTGCTGCCGACTGGTGGTATCTGGCGGTCGATGCCGTGCCGTCGCCGGCCTTCGTGGCCTGGTTCGACACACAATTGATGCGCCTGTTGCCGGATCGGCTTTTGCCTTAACTCTTTTATCCAGGGAATGTTCATGGACACCAAACTACTCGACATCCTCGCGTGCCCTATCTGCAAAGGCCCGCTCAAGCTCAGCGCCGACAAGACCGAACTGATCAGCAAGGGCGCTGGCCTGGCGTACCCGATCCGCGACGGCATCCCGGTGATGCTCGAAAGCGAAGCGCGCACCCTGACCACCGACGAGCGTCTGGATAAATGACCACAGCCTTCACCGTTGTCATCCCGTCGCGTTTCGCCTCGACCCGTTTGCCGGGCAAACCGCTGCTGTTGATCGCCGGCAAGCCGATGATCCAGCATGTCTGGGAGCAGGCGTGCAAAAGCAGCGCCAGCCGTGTGGTGGTTGCGACTGACGATGCGCGCATCGTCGAGGCCTGCAAAGGTTTTGGCGCCGAAGTGGTGCTGACCCGTGAAGACCATAACTCCGGTACCGACCGTTTGGCCGAAGTTGCGGCGAAACTGGGTCTGGCGCCTGATGCCATCGTGGTCAACGTGCAGGGCGACGAGCCGCTGATCCCGCCAAGCGTGATCGATCAGGTCGCCGCTAACCTTGCGGCCCACACCGAAGCGCGCATGGCCACTCTGGCCGAGCCGATTGAAGATGTGGAAACCCTGTTCAATCCCAACGTGGTCAAGGTGGTCAGCGACCTCAATGGTCTGGCGCTGACGTTCAGTCGGGCGACCTTGCCTTGGGCTCGCGATGCTTTCGCCAAGAGCCGCGAGCAATTGCCGGAAGGAGTGCCGTATCGCCGCCACATCGGCATCTATGCCTATCGCGCCGGTTTCCTGCATGACTTCGTCAGTTGGGGCCCGTGCTGGCTGGAAAACACCGAATCTCTCGAGCAATTGCGTGCCCTGTGGCATGGCGTACGGATTCACGTGGCCGATGCGTTGATCGCTCCGCCGACCGGGGTCGACACTGTCGAAGACCTCGAGCGCGTTCGTCGCCTGCTGGAGGCCTGATGCGCATTCTGTTTGTGTGCCTGGGCAACATCTGCCGTTCGCCCACCGCTGAAGGCGTGTTGCGCCACAAGTTGCGCGAAGCAGGGCTGGCTGCTCAGGTAGAAGTCGCTTCGGCGGGCACCGGTGACTGGCACGTTGGCAATCCACCGGACAAGCGCAGTCAGGCTGCGGCCAAACTGCGCGGTTACGATTTGTCGGCGCAACGCGCGCAGCAGGTCGGTCGCGCCGATTTCGCCAGTTACGACCTGATTCTGGCGATGGACAACAGCAACCTGCGCAACCTCAAGGCGCTGCAACCGTCCACCGGCAAGGCTGAACTGGATCTGTTCCTGCGCCGCTATGCCGGTCTGGTCGATGAAGTGCCGGACCCGTATTACGACGGTGACCAAGGCTTTGAGCAGGTACTGGATCTGATCGAAAACGCCTGCGATCAATTGGTGATCGAAGTGAAGGGGCGGTTATGAGTTTGCAGGTGCAACCACAGGTTTCCCTGAAACCGTTCAACAGTTTTGGCGTGGACGTTCGTGCGCAGCTGTTTGCCGAAGCGCACAGCGACGCTGATGTGCGCGAAGCGCTGGCTTATGCCACTGCCCACAGCGTTCCGCTGCTGGTGATCGGCGGCGGCAGCAACTTGCTGCTGACGGCGGATATTTCAGCGCTGGTGCTGCGCATGGCCACGCGTGGTATCCGCGTGATCAGTGATGACGGCAACCGTGTGCAGATCGAAGCCGAGGCCGGTGAGCCGTGGCATCCATTCGTGCAGCACACTTTGGCGCTGGGCCTCGCGGGGCTGGAAAACCTCAGCCTGATTCCCGGCACCGTTGGCGCTGCGCCGATGCAGAACATCGGCGCCTACGGCGTTGAGATCAAGGATGTGTTCGCCGGGCTGACCGCGCTGGATCGTCAGACTGGCGAGCTGCGTGATTTCACTCTGGAAGAATGCAACTTCGCCTACCGTGACAGCCTGTTCAAACAGCATCCGGGACGTTGGCTGATTCTGCGGGTGCGCTTCAATCTTGATCGCGCCGCTCATCTGCATCTGGAATACGGCCCGGTGCGTCAGCGCCTGACCGAACAGGGCATTGAGCAGCCGACACCGACTGACGTCAGCCGAGCGATTTGCAGCATCCGCAGCGAAAAACTGCCGGACCCGGCGGTGCTGGGCAATGCCGGCAGCTTCTTCAAGAATCCGCTGGTATCGGCGGCGCTGGTTGAGCAGATCAAAGCGCAACACCCGGATCTGGTGGCCTACGCGCAACCGGATGGGCAGATGAAGCTTGCCGCAGGCTGGCTGATCGAGCGCGCCGGCTGGAAGGGTTTCCGCGACGCGGATGCCGGCGTGCATAAGTTGCAGGCGCTGGTGCTGGTCAACTACGGCACGGCGACCGGTCTGCAATTGTTCGATCTGGCACAACGTATCCAGAAAGACATTGCAGAACGTTTCAATGTCGAGCTGGAAATGGAGCCCAACCGCTATTGAAGCTACGCTTTCACAAGCGCCATCCAAAGCCTTGCACTGATCAAAAAGTGCAGGGCTTTTTTGTTAACGCTGGGTTAACTTAGTGAGCTAACGATACCAGTCATTTGCTCCACCAAAGGCCCGGTGCAGACGTCCGCGTCGGCACAAGAGAGCCCATTAGCCTGAGTCGATCTGCGTGAAACCACCGCTGATTTCCGGCGGCAGATTGCTCGACCCCATAACCGAACCTCTATGCGGGCGTGCCCATGATTACCCTGAAACTCAATGGCCAAGACCATCAACTGGACGTCACCGAGGACATGCCGCTGCTCTGGGCAATCCGCGATGTCGCCGGTTACAACGGCACCAAATTCGGCTGCGGCATGGGCCTGTGCGGCGCGTGCACCATTCATATCGACGGCTTGCCGGCACGCAGTTGCATCACGCCAATCGGCTCGGTGGTCGGGCAGAGCGTGAGCACCATCGACAACCTGCACGCCGACCCTGTCGGGCAAGTCGTCCAGCAAGCCTGGCTCGACACTGCTGTGGCTCAGTGCGGATTCTGTCAGGGCGGGCAAATCATGTCCGCCACCGCGTTGCTTAAAACCAATCCGAACCCGAGCGACGAGCAGATCGAAGAAGCGATGGTCGGCAACATTTGCCGCTGTGGCACTTACAACCGGATCAAGACCGCCATTCGCCAGGCTTCCACCCATCTGAAGGAGGCCAAGGCATGAGCCGTTTGCCGAATGACTTTGCTCTGAGCAACCTCAGTCGCCGGGGTTTCCTCAAGGGCGCCGGGGCTACTGGCGCGCTGGTGCTGGCCGCGAGCTGGGGCTGGCAGGATGCGTTCGCCGATGACAAGCCGAAGAAGTTCGGCGCCGATGGCATGCCCAACGGCTGGATCGACGATCCCAAGGTTTATGTGAGTATCGCCACTGACGGCACGGTGACTGTGGTCTGCAACCGTTCGGAAATGGGCCAGGGCGTGCGCACCAGCCTGACGATGGTGGTGGCTGATGAGCTGGAGGCCGACTGGGCCCGGGTCAAAGTGCAACAGGCACCGGGTGATGAAGTGCGCTTCGGCAACCAGGACACCGACGGTTCGCGCAGCATGCGTCACTGGTACGAGCCAATGCGTCGTTGTGGCGCCGCCGCTCGGACCATGCTCGAACAAGCCGCCGCCGAGCAGTGGAAAGTCCCGGTCGCTGAATGCCATGCGCAACTGCACAAAGTCCTGCACAAACCTTCCGGCCGTGAACTCGGTTATGGCGAACTGGCCGCAGCCGCGAGCGCTATGGCAGTACCGGCTCGGGACAGCCTGAAACTCAAGCAACCCTCGGAATTTCGCTACATCGGCAAGGAAGGCACCAAAGCCATCGACGGTGCCGACATTGTCAATGGTCGTGCGGTGTATGGGGCAGACGTGCATTTCGACGGCATGCTGTTCGCCACTATTGCCCGCCCGGCGGTGTACGGCGGCAAGGTCAAATCCCTGGATGACAGCGCTGCGCTGAAAATCCCCGGCGTGCTTAAGGTGATTCAGATCGAAAGTCGTCCATTGCCTTCGGAGTTTCAGCCGTTGGGCGGCGTGGCCGTGATTGCCAGCAATACCTGGGCGGCGATCAAGGGCCGTGAGGCGCTGAAAATCGAGTGGGACGATGGCCCGAATGCCAGTTACGACTCGATTGCCTATCGCAAGGAACTGGAAGCCGCCTCGCTGAAACCCGGCAAAGTGGTGCGCAATACCGGCGATATCGACAAGGCTGTGAGCAGCGCCGCGAGCACTCTTGAAGCCTCGTACTATTTGCCGCATTTGGCTCAGGCGCCGATGGAGCCGATGGTCGCGATTGCCCGTTACAAGGACGGCGTTTGCGAAGCCTGGGCGCCGAGTCAGGCGCCGCAGGTCACTCGTGAGCGAATCGCTGAGCGTCTGGGACTGCCGTTCGATAACGTCACCTTTAATGTCACGCTGCTGGGCGGCGGTTTCGGGCGCAAGTCCAAACCGGACTTCGTTGTCGAGGCGGCCATTCTTGCCAAGGAATTCCCCGGCAAAGCCTTGCGTGTGCAATGGACCCGTGAAGACGATATCCATAACTCGTATTTCCATACGGTTTCCGCTGAATACCTGAAGGCCGCACTGAACAAGGATGGTCTGCCGTCCGGCTGGCTGCACCGCACGGTGGCGCCGAGCATCACTGCGCTGTTCGCCCCGGGCATGAACCACGAAGCCGCGTTCGAGCTGGGCATGGGTTTCACCAATATGGCGTACGCGATTCCCAACGTGCGTCTGGAAAACCCCGAAGCCACGGTGCACACGCGGGTCGGCTGGTATCGCTCGGTGTCGAACATCCCCCATGGTTTTGCGATTCAGAGTTTTGTCGATGAGCTGGCGCACAAGGCTGGCGAAGATCCGCTCAAGTATCAGATCAAACTGCTCGGCCCGGATCGGCAAATCGACCCGCGTACCTTGAGCGAAGAGTGGAACTACGGCGAATCGCCTGAGCGTTATCCGATCGACACCGGCCGTATGCGCACCGTGCTGGAAACGGCGGCCAAGGCTGCCGGTTGGGGCCGCAAGTTGCCAAAGGGGCGCGGGCTGGGTCTGGCGGTGCATTACAGTTTCGTCACCTATGTCGCTGCGGTGATCGAAGTCGAGGTCAAGGACGACGGCACGTTGATCGTGCACAAGGCCGATATCGCCGTGGACTGCGGGCCGCAGATCAACCCGGAGCGCATCCGTTCGCAGTTCGAAGGTGCGTGCGTCATGGGCCTGGGCAACGCCGTGCTGGGTGAAATCAGTTTCAAGGACGGCAAGGTGCAGCAGGACAACTTCCATATGTATGAAGTGGCGCGCATGTCGCTGGCACCGAAGGAAGTCGCGGTGCATCTGGTGACGCCACCGGGCGATGTGCCGTTGGGTGGCGTCGGTGAACCGGGCGTGCCGCCGATTGCGCCGGCGCTGTGCAACGCAATTTTCGCCGCGACCGGTCAGCGCATCCGTAATCTGCCGGTGCGTTACCAGTTGCAGGGCTGGCAGAAGGCGCAAGCCTGATGGACAGCGTCGATCTCAATGTCCTGCGCAGCGTGCTCGAATGGCGCCGCGCCGGGCAGCGGGTGGTGCTGTTCAGCGTGGTGCAGACCTGGGGCACCGCGCCGCGAGCGCCCGGGGCAATGCTCGCCTTGCGTGGGGATGGCGTGGTGATTGGCTCGGTGTCCGGCGGTTGTGTCGAGGACGATTTGATCGCTCGTTTGCACGACGGTCGGATCGCCAGCGACGGCCCGCCGGTGCAAATGATCACCTATGGCGTGACACGAGAAGAGGCGGCGCGTTTTGGTTTGCCTTGCGGCGGAACTTTGCGCCTGACTGAAGAGCGGGTCGGCGATCCAGACTGGGTCGCCGAACTGTTGGCTCGCTGCGAAAACCATGAAATCGTCGCCCGTGAACTGGATGTCGAAACCGGCAAGGTGCTTCTGTCTGCCGCTGGCAAGACCGATTCGCTGAGCTTCGACGGCAAGACCTTGCGTGCCATTTACGGCCCGCGCTGGCGCTTGCTGTTGATCGGCGCCGGGCAGTTGTCGCGTTACGTGGCGGACATGGCGCGGCTGCTGGATTTCGAAGTGTTGATCTGTGATCCGCGCACCGAGTTTGTCTACGGCTGGGAAGAGCATCACGGACGATTCGTCCCAGGCATGCCGGATGAAGCGGTGCTGAATATCCAGACTGACGAACGCACGGCGATTGTCGCGCTGACCCACGATCCACGTCTGGACGACATGGCGTTGCTGACGGCGCTGGATTCCAGGGCGTTTTACGTAGGTGCGCTCGGTTCGCGGATCAACAGCCAGAAGCGTCGGGAAAATCTGCTTGAGCTAGGCTTGTCGCAACAAGCCATTGATCGTTTGCACGGGCCGATT
The DNA here is from genome assembly GCF_044744235.1 of Pseudomonas sp. NPDC087346. Lineage (NCBI taxonomy): Bacteria > Pseudomonadati > Pseudomonadota > Gammaproteobacteria > Pseudomonadales > Pseudomonadaceae > Pseudomonas > Pseudomonas sp. NPDC087346. The sequence continues at coordinate 3,028 of NZ_JBIUXX010000066.1, read as the reverse complement.
GGTTTGCATATCGGCAGCCATTCTCCGGCGGAAATCGCCTTGTCGCTGCTGGCGGAAATCGTCGCGATCAAGAACGGCGTCGAGCTGAAACAGAAGAAAACAACGGAGGGCGTATGAGCCGATCCATTGGCGTGATTGTGCTGGCGGCAGGCGAGGGCAGCCGCTTTCGTCAGGTGGCTGGTGCCGACAAGGACAAGCTGCTCGCCGATTGCACCGGGCGTGACGGCGCGCTGCGTTCGGTGATCGAGCAGACGTTGGTGAATCTGCCGGCAGCGCTGGATAAACGTGTATTGGTCACCACCGAAGCCCGGCCGCAGGCGATGCGTATGGGGCAGGCTTATGGCTGCGACATCGTCTCGATTGAGTCGACCGGCATGGGCGACAGCATTGCGGCGGGTGTCGCGGCGTGTGCGGATGTTGATGGCTGGTTGATTGTGCTCGGCGACATGCCGTTTATTTTGCCTTCGACGATTGAGCGGATTGTTGCGGCAATGGCCGATGATGCGGTGAGTGTGCCGGTGCAGGATGGTGAGTTCGGGCATCCGGTGGGATTTGGTCGTTCGTTCGGGCGGGGGCTGATGGCGTTGTCCGGTGATCGCGGGGCCAGGCCGTTGTTCAAGCAGGGGCGGGTGGTTGAGGTTGCAGTGGATGATCCCGGCGTGCTGTGGGATATCGATGTGCCTGAGGCTTTGAGATTTGTGTAGCGGCTAAAAGATCGCAGCCTTCGGCAGCTCCTACAGGGGAATGCATTCCAAATGTAGGAGCTGCCGAAGGCTGCGATCTTTTGATCTTCCAGGCTGTAAGACATAAAAAAGCCCCGCCAGGTTTTCACCGGGCGGGGCTTTTTATTGGCTTTTGGAATCAGACGAGAGGTTTAGGCTCGTGCTGTTTTTCCTGGGCCTCTTGGTGATGCTCGACCGCGTCCTGAACGGAGCGTGGTGCTTCGGCGATCACCGACTCAACCACGGCTTCTTCAGTAACCGAAGCAGATGCTTCAACCACGTCAACAACCGGAGCCGCAGCGGCAGCCAGTTCGGCTTCCTTCTGCAGACGCTCTTCTTCACGCTTGCGGCGACGCACTTCACGCGGGTCGTTCGGCGCACGGCCGTTGGCTGCCAGAGCACTGACCGGAGCGGCTTCAACTACTGGAGTTTCAGCAACCACTGGTGCTTCTACTACCGGTGCTTCAACCGCTGGAGCTTCAACCACCGGAGCTTCAACGACTGGCGCTGGAGCCGGTTCGGCAGCAGCAACCACTGGCTCGGAGACCATGGCTGGTGCAACTTCGGCTTCAGCGACAGGTGCTGGAGCTTCAGCGGCGGCCGGCTCGGCATGCCAGTTGAACGTGGTTTGTTCTTCGCGCACTTCACGCACGGTCTCGGTCACGGTTTCAGCCACGATTTCAGCGGCTGGCTCGACAACAAAGGCAGGCGCTTCAACCTGAGGCAGGGTTTCCTGAACCGGTGCGACTTCAACTTCCGGAGCGGCGAAGGTTTCTACCGGAGTAGTCGCTTCAACCACTGGCGCTTCTACTGGAGCAGTTTCCAGAGTGGCGGCAGTAGCGCGTTCGGCTTGCTCGTGGGCTTGAGCTTCGGCTGGAGCGCTGATCACGGTGCTGGCAACGGCTGCGGTAACAGCCAGACCGGCGGCCAGTTCGGCAGTGCTCGGTGCTTCGTTTTCGCCGGCTTCGGATTCTTCCGAGCCTTCGATCACGTTGCCGTTGGCATCACGCTGACGCTCACGACGGTTGCTGCGACGACGCTGACCGCGGGAACGACGACGTGGACGATCGCCTTCGGCGCCTTCCTGACCATCATCTGCCAGTTGCTCTTCGTTGCTGAGCACTTCTTCTTCAGCGACGGCAGCAGCGGCTTGTTCGGCGCGCGGTTGACGCTCTTCACGCGGAGGACGTGGAGCACGTTCTTCACGCGGCTGACGGGCCGGACGCTCTTCAGCGGTGGCAGCGACAGCGGCAGCAGCGGCCGGAGCAGCGTCCAGTGGCTCGCGCAGTTCACGTACGCGTTCTTCACGCTCGCCACGAGGCTTGCGGTCTTCACGCGGAGCACGTGGTGCACGTTCTTCACGAGGAGCGCGTGGTGCGCGTTCTTCGCGGGCTACCGGAGCTTCTTCACGGGCTTCACGTGGTTCGCGAACTTCACGCGGCTCACGGGCTTCGCGAGGTTGACGCTCTTCGCGTGGTTCGCGTGGAGCGCGTTCTTCACGAGGAGCACGTTCTTCGCGCGGCTTGCGTTCTTCATCGCGGCGACCGTTACGGTTGCGGCTCTGTTGACGACCGTTGCGACGCTCTTCGTTGCGCGCCGGGCGTTCGCTGGCAGGTTTTTCAACCACAACCGGAGCGGCTGGCTCTTCTTTGGTAGCGAACAGGCTGACCAGCGACTTCACCAGACCTTTGAACAGGCTTGGCTCTGGCGCGGCAACTGGCGCAGGTGCCGGTGCGGCAGCAGCGGCCACTTCGGTCGGGACCGGAGCGTTGGCGCGAGCTGGAGCAGTCTTGACCGCGGCTTCCTGGCGAACCAGGGTGCGGGTCGCAGCGGCTGGCTGGACTTCTTCGACTTCAGCAGCGGCAGCAGCGATCTCGTAGCTGGACTGGTTTGTCGCGGCTTCCGGGCTGTCATCACGCAGACGCTGAACTTCGAAGTGCGGCGTTTCGAGGTGATCGTTCGGCAGAATGACGATGCGCGCGCGGGTGCGCAGTTCGATCTTGGTGATCGAGTTGCGTTTTTCGTTGAGCAGGAACGCGGCAACCGGAATCGGCACTTGAGCGCGGACTTCGGCGGTGCGGTCTTTCAGGGCTTCTTCTTCGATCAGACGCAGGATCGCCAGCGACAGCGATTCAACGTCACGGATGATGCCGGTGCCGTTGCAACGCGGGCAAACGATGCCGCTGCTTTCGCCGAGCGATGGACGCAGGCGCTGACGAGACATTTCCAGCAGGCCGAAGCGCGAGATGCGGCCGATCTGCACGCGAGCGCGGTCGGCTTCCAGGCATTCGCGGACTTTCTCTACC
>NZ_JBIUXX010000065.1:8210-28979 GCF_044744235.1 Pseudomonas sp. NPDC087346 | reverse complement strand
GGTTGGCTGTGGGTACGTACCAGACGTTGCGGCAAACGATAGCGCAACCAGCCCCGAGTACAGGCGAGTATTTCAACATCTTCACGTTCCAGGCCAACTTCTTCGTTCAGCTCGCGGTACAAGGCGTCTTCCGGCGTCTCTTCAGGGTTGATTCCCCCTTGCGGAAACTGCCAGGCATCTTGATTGATACGGCGAGCCCATAGCACCTGGCCGGCGTCATTCGTCAGAATGATCCCGACATTGGGACGGAAACCATCGGGGTCGATCACGGCAACAACCTCGCAAACGCATGTCGCCGCATTGTTCCACAAAGGTTGATAAGGCGGCAACGAAGCTTCCTACCTTATGTGCACTCTTGTGAAAAGACCGTATTCTTGTCGCCTTTTTACAGACTTTTCAGCGGGTAACTGCAATGCGCCTGGCTCTATTCGATTTGGACAACACCCTTCTGGGCGGCGACAGCGATCACGCCTGGGGCGACTATCTGTGTGAACGCGGCTTTCTCGACCCGGTGGCGTACAAGACGCGCAACGACGAGTTCTATCAGGATTACCTGGCCGGCAAACTGGATAACGCCGCCTACCTGAACTTCTGCCTGGAGATTCTCGGCCGCACCGAAATGGCTGTGCTCGATGACTGGCACAGCGATTACATGCGCGACTGCATCGAACCGATCATGCTGCCCAAGGCGCTTGAACTGCTGAAAAAGCACCGCGATGCCGGCGACAAACTGGTGATCATCACGGCGACCAACCGTTTCGTTACCGCGCCGATTGCCGTGCGTCTGGGCGTTGAAACCCTGATCGCCACCGAATGCGAAATGATCGATGGCCGCTACAGCGGACGCAGCACCGACATTCCGTGCTTCCGTGAAGGCAAGGTGACGCGCCTGAATCGTTGGCTGGAAGAGACCGGGCATTCGCTGGATGACAGCTATTTCTATAGCGACTCGATGAATGATCTGCCGCTGCTGGAGCAGGTGGCGAATCCGGTGGCGGTCGACCCTGATCCGAATCTGCGTGCCGAAGCCGAGAAACGTGGCTGGCCGGTCATCACGCTGCGCGACTGATATCGCTATCGCTGGCAAGCCAGCTCCCACAGGTTTCTCGGGTGTTCACAGAGTCTGTGCTCACTGGAAATCCCTGTGGGAGCTGGCTTGCCAGCGATTGGGTAAACCCGGTCTCAAGCCTTAAACAGGCTTGGCACCCATCAACCCGGCAATCGCGATAAAGCAGACAAAACTGATCAACGCCAAGGCAAAGCTGAACCTGCCCACCCCGCCCGGCGCCTTGCGCAACTTGTTCAAACGCACCAGCAACCAGAACCACGCCAGCGCCGCCACGGTGTAAAGCACGCTGGACGCCAGAATCCACGTCTGCCCCAACGGCCAGCCCACCAGATGCACCATCCACCAGCCGGTGAACGGCATGCTCAGCAGCGCCAGGCCCATCAGCAGCCAGATAAACACTCGCGGCGTCTGCAACGTGCGGCTGCCCGCCGTCGCATCACCTTTGCGTCGTGCAAGAAAAACCCAGATCCCCAGACCCAGCGCACTCGCCAGCAGTACCACGGTTGCCACCATGTGCGCCGCTTTCAGGGCAGTTAACGTTTCCATTGTCCGATTTCCTTATGACCTGCCCAAAAGCGTAGCCGCTCAGCCAAGAAACAGCTTGTAGGCCGGGTTGTCGCTTTCATCCCAGTACGGGTAGCCGATTTCTTCCAGCGCTGCCGGCACCAGATGGCGCTCGTCATGCGGGACTTGCAGGCCCGCGACCACTCGGCCATCCGCCGCCCCGTGGTTGCGGTAGTGGAACATCGAGATATTCCAGCGCCCGCCGAGTTTGTGCAGGAAGTTGAACAGTGCGCCCGGACGCTCCGGGAATTCAAAACGCAGCACCACTTCATCGACCACCTGCGCCGCACGCCCGCCGACCATGTGGCGGATGTGCAACTTGGCCAGTTCATTGTCGGTCAGGTCGAGCACCGGAAAACCTTGCCCGGTCAGGCTCGCCAGCAAAGCGCTGCGCGGGTCGTTCTCCGGGTGCGTCTGCACGCCGACGAAGATGTGCGCCTCGCTGCCGGTGTTGTAGCGGTAATTGAATTCGGTGATCTGGCGTTTGCCGATGGCTTCGCAGAACGCCTTGAAGCTGCCGGGTTTTTCCGGAATGGTCACGGCAATGATCGCTTCGCGGCCTTCACCCAGTTCGGCGCGCTCGGCGACATGGCGCAAGCGGTCGAAGTTGACGTTGGCTCCGGAATCGATGGCGACGAAGGTCTGGCCACTGACGCCGCGCAGCTCGACGTATTTCTTGATCCCGGCCACACCCAACGCGCCGGCAGGCTCGGTGATCGAGCGGGTATCGTCGTAGATATCCTTGATTGCCGCACAGATCTCGTCAGTGCTGACGGTGATCACTTCATCGACGTAATCCTTGCAGATATCGAAAGTGTGCTGGCCGATCTGCGCCACCGCAACGCCGTCGGCGAAGATGCCCACGGTCGGCAGAACAACGCGCTCGCCCGCCGCCATTGCCGCTTGCAGGCAGTTGGAATCGTCCGGCTCGACGCCGATGACCTTGATGTCCGGACGCAGGTATTTCACGTACGCGGCGATACCGGCGATCAGTCCGCCGCCGCCGACCGGCACGAAGATCGCGTCCAGTGGCTGCGGGTGCTGACGCAGAATCTCCATCGCCACGGTGCCCTGCCCGGCAATCGTGTGTGGATCATCGTACGGGTGGATATAGACGTAGCCCTTTTCATCGACCAGTTTCAGCGAGTAAGCCAGGGCTTCCGGGAACGAGTCGCCGTGCAGCACCACTTTGCCGCCCCGCGAACGCACGCCTTCGACCTTGATCTCCGGGGTGGTCTTGGGCATGACGATGGTCGCTTTCACGCCCAGCACTTTTGCCGCCAGCGCCAGACCCTGCGCATGGTTGCCCGCCGACGCGGTGACCACGCCACGGGAGCGCTCTTCGTCAGTCAGTTGAGTCAACTTGTTGTAGGCGCCGCGAATCTTGAACGAGAACACCGGCTGCAAGTCTTCGCGCTTGAGCCAAATGTCATTACCCAGCCGCTCGGAGAGCTGGCGAGCGTTCTGCAGCGGGGTTTCTACGGCAACGTCATAAACGCGCGAGGTGAGGATCTTTTTGACGTACTGTTCGAGCATCGGAAAGCATCACTGAGCGGGTTGGGCAGGGCCAAGGAGTCTAACCCGGCTTTTGGCTGCACGACCACACGAATCCAGAGGTTTTAGCCTTGATGCATCCCCTGTGGTGAAGGGGTTCATTGTGGTGAGGGGATAAATCCCCTCACCACAGGAGTTTTCGCCGAGCATGGGGATATAATGCCGGCCTTTCGTTCCCCCCTCTTCGGCACCTCGGAGCCCGCATGACCCAGGATCAACTCAAACAGGCAGTGGCTCAGGCCGCCGTCGACTTCATCCTTCCTAAACTCGACGACAAGAGCGTCGTCGGGGTCGGCACCGGCTCCACCGCCAACTGTTTCATCGACGCACTCGCGCAACACAAAGGCGCGTTTGACGGCGCGGTTGCCAGCTCCGAAGCCACCGCCGCGCGCCTCAAGGGCCACGGGATTCCGGTGTATGAGTTGAACACCGTCAGCGATCTGGAGTTCTACGTCGACGGCGCCGATGAAAGCGACGCGCACCTGAACCTGATCAAGGGCGGCGGCGCAGCCCTGACCCGCGAGAAGATCGTCGCGGCCGTGGCCAAGACCTTCATCTGTATCGCCGACGGCAGCAAACTGGTGTCAGTGCTCGGTGAGTTCCCGTTGCCAGTCGAAGTGATCCCGATGGCCCGCAGCCACGTGGCCCGCGAGCTGGTGAAGCTGGGCGGCGACCCGGTTTACCGCGAAGGCGTGCTGACCGACAACGGCAACATCATCCTCGACGTGTTCAACATGCAGATCACCAATCCGGTGGAGCTGGAGAAGCAGATCAATGCCATCGTCGGTGTGGTTACCAACGGTTTGTTCGCAGCGCGTCCGGCGGATCTGTTGCTGCTGGGTACCAGCGAAGGCGTGAAAACCCTGCGCGCTGAGTAATCCAGCACCGCCCACACTTTATGGGCTGACCAAAAAACCTGTGGGAGCTGGCTTGCCAGCGATGAGGCCATCAGCTTCAACATCAATGTTGACTGAAAGGCCGCCATCGCTGGCAAGCCAGCTCCCACAGTGTTTTGTGGTGTTGGTCAGGGTTGCGCGGGTTTTCTGAAGACGTAAAACAGGTTCGGTTCACTCACCAGATACAACGCGCCATCGTCATCCATCGCAATGCCTTCCGCCTGCGGCACGGTTTTCTGCAAGCCTTGCCGGCCCTTGTTCAGCGACATGGTGCTCAGCGGGCGCCCGTCCACATCCAGCTCCAGAATCAATCGCGACTCATCGGACAGCGCCAGTAAATGGCCGCTGCGCTCGTCGTATTGCAGGCTGGATAAATCCCTGACGAACATCCCGGCATCGCGCTTGGGATCGTTGATCACATGCACGGCATAGGACTTCTCCGGGTTGAAGTGCGGAAAACCGTGCACTTCATAGATCAGCATCGGATCGCGCTCCTTGGCGACGAACAGGCGCTTGCCTACCGAGTCGTAGGCCAGGCCTTCGAATCCCTTGTTGCCGCTCATGTGCACGCCGAGGGTCATTTGCTCGGCGTCCGCCGCATCAAGGAATGTGGTGCCTTTTTCCAGGTGGATCTTGATCAGCCGTTGCTGACGTTCGTCGGTGATCACATAGGTGTCAGCACTGATGAACTCCACCGCCTCCGGGTCGCCGAACCCGATCAAGGCGATGCGCTGCAGAATCTTGCCCCCAAGCGACAGCTCGATCAGCTCGGCGTTCTTGTTGGTCACGGTGAACAGGCTTTTACGCACCGGATCGTAGGTCAGTGCCGAGACATCTGCGTCCAGCCCGTCGATAGCCCGCGCTTCAATATCCACCCGATACTGGTCCAGGCCAATGGACTCGCCACTCACAGGCTGCCAAAGCGTATGCAGGTTGAACCACGCACGCTCGAACAGACGCATGTATTGGCCGACCGCAATCAACGCGATCAGGGCAATCACCATCAGCAGAATAATCAGCGGTTTGGGGCGGACAAATCGGCGCATGCGGGCTGGCTCGGAATCAAAACAGGCGGATGAAATATCACGCCTGTCTGAACTGGAGCTTAATGGCCACTAGCCCCAAACTACAAGACGACCCCTGTAGGAGCTGCCGCAGGCTGCGATCTTTTGATCTTGCTGTTTATTAAGATCAAAAGATCGCAGCCTTCGGCAGCTCCTACCCAAAGGCATTACCTTTGTTTTTCAAAACGGTAGAACAGGTTCGGCTCGCTGACCATGTACAGCGTGCCCGCCTCGTCCATGGTCACGCCTTCGGCGCGGGGAATGGTGTTTTTCAGGCCGTTGAAGCCGCCCAACAGGGTCATGAAGCTGACCTGCTCGCCCTTCTCGTCCAGCTCCAGCAGCAGGTGCGAATCAGCGGACAGCACCAGTGTGTGACGGGTGCGCGGGTCTATCGCCAAGGCAGAAAGATTGCGGATATCCAGCTCTTCGCTGGCCAGTTTCTGCTTGTCACCCTTGAGGATCTGGCTGCCGTCGCTCTTCCAGGTGAACAGCGCCGGAGGACGTTCTTCACCCAGCAACAGCTGTTGATTGCGTGAATCCCAGGCGATGGCTTCGAAGGCTTTGTTCTGGTTTTTCGACGGGCCGAGATCGTATTTCGGGAAGTCGGCGATGTTCAGTTCGCGGGTGTCGGCATCGACCTTGACGATCGAGAGCATGTGCTGGCGCTCATCGACGATGGCCATCAGGCCGTTTTCCATCACGGTCAGGCCTTCCGGGTTGCTCCAGCCAATCAGTGGCATCTTGCGCAGCACGTCACCTTGCAAGGTCAGTTCGGCGAGGAACGGATTCTTGCCCATGACCGAAAACAGGGTTTTGGTCTGCGGGTTATAGGACAGGTCCGAAGCCTCATCCTTTTCCATGCCCGGCAACAGCTTGGCATCGATCACCGCCCGGTAATCCGGCAGCCAGATGCTCTCCTGCCGCTCGGCCGTCGATTCGAAACGTTCCTGCACCCAGAGCACGCCGCGGTCATCCCAATGCATGATAAACGCCAGGCCGTAGGCAACTACTGCGATCAGCAGCAACCAGGAATACCAACGCATGGCGAAACGCGAACGACGGGCGGTTTTGAGTTTAGGCAGCGGTTGCGTTGACATCAGGAGGACGAGTTCCAGAAATTCAGGCTAAAGGTAATAGCACAAAGAGGCCGGCTCAGACGCCAGAAAGGCTGAAATTATCCAGACAGGATGTGAAAAAAACGGCAAATGGCGGGATTGCCCTGCGCCATTGCAGGCCGGATCACAAAAACAAATGTGGGAGCAAGGCCGCTGTGGCGAGGGGATATCCCCGCCGGGTTGCGAAGCAGCCCCAAAAACCTGGGGACCGCTGCGCAGTCCAACGGGGATAAATCCCCTCACCACAAAAGCCCGCTCCCACAGGGTTTTGCAGTGCTGTGCTTAGCGTACGCTGCTGGTGAAGCTGCTCACGCCCGGCAGTTCAAGGACGATGTCGTCGCCGGCATTCAATGGGCCGACGCCGACTGGCGTACCGGTGAGGATCACGTCACCGGCCTGCAGCGAGAAGCAGCCGGCCATGTGCTGGATCATCGGCACAATCGGGTTAAGCATCGCGCTGCTGTTGCCGTCCTGACGGACTTCGCCGTTGATGGTCAGGCGGATGCCGATGTCGGTCAGATCAGCAAAGCTGCTGGCGACCACGAACGGTGCAATCACCGCTGCGCCATCGAACGACTTGGCGATTTCCCACGGCAGGCCCTTGGACTTCAGTTCGGCCTGCTTGTCGCGCAGGGTCAGGTCGAGGGCCGGGGCGAAACCGGAGATCGCGTCCAGCACTTCTTCACGGCTTGGCTTGGTCGACAGCGGTTTGCCGATCAATACAGCAATTTCCGCTTCGTAATGCACCGAGCCACGCTCGGCCGGAATGCTGAAACCGCCTTCCAGCGGTACCACGCAACTGCCCGGTTTAATGAACAGCAGCGGCTCGGTAGGGACCGGATTGTCCAGTTCCTTGGCGTGTTCGGCGTAATTACGGCCAATGCACACGACTTTCCCGATCGGGAAGTGGATGCGAGTGCCGTCGACATACTGGTGCTGATAGCTCATTTACCGACTCCTGCCTTCATTGATTCATCAGGGATTGCCAATCAAACCGCGAAGATCTTGCCCGGGTTCATGATGCCGTTTGGATCGAACACCGCTTTGACTGCTTTCATGTACTCGATCTCAACCGGCGAACGGCTGTAGGTCAAGTAGTCGCGCTTGGTCATGCCGACACCGTGTTCGGCGGAAATCGAACCGTTGTACTTCTCGACGGTTTCGAACACCCACTTGTTGACGGTGGCGCACTTGGCGAAGAACTCGTCCTTGCTCAGGTTTTCCGGTTTGAGGATGTTCAGGTGCAGGTTGCCGTCGCCGATGTGGCCGAACCAGACGATTTCGAAGTCTGGATAGTATTCGCCAACAATCGCGTCGATTTCCTGCAAGAACGCCGGCACTTTCGAGACGGTTACCGAGATGTCGTTCTTGTACGGCGTCCAGTGCGAAATGGTCTCGGAGATGTACTCGCGCAGCTTCCACAGATTCTGCAACTGGGTTTCGCTCTGGCTCATCACTCCGTCCAGCACCCAGCCCTGCTCGACGCAATGCTCGAATGTTTCCAGCGCAGTGTTAGCCACTTCTTCAGTGGTCGCTTCGAATTCCAGCAGCGCGTAGAACGGGCAATCGGTTTCGAACGGCGCCGGCACGTCGCCACGGCCCAGCACTTTGGCCAGGGCCTTGTCGGAGAAGAATTCGAACGCGGTCAGGTCGAGCTTGCCCTGGAAGGCGTGCAGCACCGGCATGATCGAATCGAAATCGGCGGTACCGAGGACCATCGCCGTGAGGTTTTTCGGTGCGCGATCCAGACGCATGGTCGCTTCAACCACAAAACCCAAGGTGCCTTCGGCGCCAATGAACAACTGACGCAAGTCGTAACCGGTGGCGTTCTTGATCAGGTCTTTGTTCAGTTCCAGCACATCGCCCTTGCCGGTAACGACTTTCATCCCGGCGACCCAGTTACGGGTCATGCCGTAGCGAATCACCTTGATCCCGCCGGCATTGGTGCCGATATTGCCGCCAATCTGGCTGGAACCGGCAGATGCGAAGTCCACCGGGTAATAAAGGCCTTTTTCTTCGGCGACGTTCTGCAAATGCTCGGTGACCACGCCCGGCTGACAAACGGCAGTGCGGTCGGTGAGGTTCACGTCGAGAATCTGATTCATATAGTCGAAGGACACGACCACTTCGCCATTCGCTGCCACCGCAGCGGCGGACAACCCGGTGCGCCCGCCCGATGGCACCAGTGCCACCTTGTGCGTATTGGCCCAACGGACGATGGCTTGCACTTGTTCGATGGACTTGGGAAACACAATGGCACTCGGCGCCGGGGCGAAGTGCTTGGTCCAATCCTTGCCGTACGCGTTCAGGGAGTCGGCGTCGGTGAGGACTTTGCCAGGCTCAACCAGGGTCTTCAGTTCATCAATCAGGGCAGGATTGGTCATCGACGGAACTCTCGAACAATTCATGGTCATCCTGAGAACGCTTCACGTCGCAGGAATGAGTGTTTAGCGGGGTCGTTATGCTAGCATACCGACCCCGCGGACCAGTGCCCAAGCCTGATTCGCGGCGACGGCATTCTTGTCGTCCGGGTCAGCGTCTGCTGGCTATTTCCTGCCATTTTTCTCCGGGATACAGGTTTACGCAGATGAGCAAGACTTCTCTCGATAAGAGCAAGATCAAGTTCCTTCTTCTCGAAGGCGTCCACCAATCGGCTGTCGACGTCCTCAAGGCGGCGGGCTACACCAGCATCGAGTACCTCACCGGTTCTCTGCCTGAAGCCCAGCTCAAGGAAAAGATCGCCGACGCTCACTTCATCGGCATTCGTTCGCGCACGCAACTGACCGAAGAAATCTTCGATCACGCGAAGAAGCTGGTGGCAGTCGGCTGTTTCTGCATCGGCACCAACCAGGTTGACCTGAGTGCAGCTCGCGAACGCGGTATCGCCGTGTTCAACGCGCCGTACTCCAACACTCGCTCCGTCGCCGAGCTGGTGCTGGCCGAAGCGATCCTGCTGCTGCGCGGCATCCCTGAGAAAAACGCTTCCTGCCACCGTGGTGGCTGGATCAAGAGCGCGGCCAACTCCTTCGAGATCCGTGGCAAGAAGCTCGGCATCGTCGGTTACGGCTCGATCGGTACGCAACTGTCGGTTCTGGCTGAAGGCCTGGGGATGCAGGTGTTCTTCTATGACACCGTGACCAAGCTGCCGCTGGGCAACGCCACTCAGGTCGGCAACCTGAACGACCTGCTGGGCATGTCCGACATCGTCACCCTGCACGTTCCGGAAACCGCCGCCACTCAGTGGATGATCGGCGAGAAGGAAATCCGCGCCATCAAGAAGGGCGGCATCCTGATCAACGCTGCTCGCGGCACCGTGGTCGAACTGGACGCTCTGGCGGACGCGATCAAGGACAAGCACCTGATCGGCGCAGCCATCGACGTATTCCCGGTGGAGCCACGCTCCAACGACGAAGAGTTCGAAAGCCCGCTGCGTGGCCTGGACAACGTGATCCTGACCCCGCACATCGGTGGCTCGACTGCCGAAGCGCAAGCCAACATCGGTCTGGAAGTGGCAGAAAAACTGGTCAAGTACAGCGACAACGGTACTTCGGTATCGTCGGTGAACTTCCCGGAAGTGGCCCTGCCGGCTCACCCTGGCAAGCACCGTCTGCTGCACATCCACGAGAACATTCCGGGTGTGATGAGCGAGATCAACAAGGTCTTCGCCGAAAACGGTATCAACATCTCCGGTCAGTTCCTGCAGACCAACGAGAAAGTCGGCTACGTGGTAATCGACGTAGACGCCGAGTATTCGGACCTGGCGCAAGAGAAGCTGCAACACATCAACGGCACTATCCGTAGCCGCGTGTTGTTCTGATCGAAAGCCGAGCGACAAAAAAGGGAGCCTTCGGGCTCCCTTTTTCATGTCGGCAGAAAAGTTACTTCACGGTCACGGTGATCTTTTCCGAAACGATTGGCGGATCGAAAGCCATGTGGCCCTTGTCGCCCAGCTCCAGTTGCAAGGTGTGCTTGCCAGGAGTCAGTGTCAGCTCGGTTTCGGTCTGAGCCTTGCCGAAGTGGATGTGATTGGCATCGACCGGGATCACCGCACCCGCGGGAATGATTTCCTTGGCATCGACCAGCAGGTGGTGGTGACCGGTGTTGGCAGTGACGTCGCCCGCCGGAGCCAAGGCGATACCTTTGACTTCAAATTTGACCTTGAAGGTCTTGTCTACAACGGCACCGCTGCTCGGCTCGACGATACTCACTGAAGCACCTGCCGGCGCCGGTGTAGCGGCGTTGGCCAGCATCGAAGCACCTAACAGAAGCCCTGCCAAAGCAGCACGTGACATGAATGTTTTCATTCTCTTCTCCAGTTTTTCCGTAAAATCCGCGTAGTCATGACAACTTCATGACTATTCGTTGTCGAAGGCACTCGACAACCATAGCAAAGCGAGCCTGAAAAACGGGCCGATTTCGATTTCAAAGGAGTGACCATGCGTTTTCTGCCTGGCCTGATCTGCCTGCTACCCCTTTTGAGCCCATTGGCTCACGCCGAGCTGATTGATGACGTCAACGACCGTGGCGAACTGCGTATAGCCCTTGAGGCTAATACACCGCCCTTCAATTACAAGGAAGACGGCGACAAACTCACCGGGTTCGAAGTCGAGCTTGGGCAACAACTGGCCAATGAGCTGGATGTGCGCGCCGATTTCATCGTCACCGACGCCAGTGACCTGCTCGAAGGCGTTGAGAGCGGCAAGTACGACGTTGCGCTCAACCACATAGCACTGACCCCGGAACTCAAGGAACGTTTCGCCTTCAGCGCGCCTTACAGTCAGGTTGATTCGCAGTTGCTCGCGCATGAGGAGCCGCAGCCGCGCCCGATGGTGCTGGTGCAGGCGCTGACTGAAGATAAGCCGAAAGCCGCCACGCCAGTGAGTCTGGCGATTCCGTTTCAGAAGGGTAACCCGGCATTTCAGGCGAGCATTGATAGCGCACTGGCGCGGATCAAGGCTGATGGGCGACTGGAAGCGTTGTCGCAGAAGTGGTTCACCGAACCAAAATAAACTCGAAACTTGTAGGAGCTGCGGCACGCTGCGATCTTTTGATCTTGCCTTCAAAGATCAAAAGATCGCAGCGTGCCGCAGCTCCTACAGTGGGTTTTGTGGTGGATGGTTAGTCGGGTTGTGTCAGGGCTTTCGCTGCTTGCGGCAATTCGAACTCGCTGAAGACTTGCACGCCGTGGCGTCTCAGCAGAGCCGCCGTCACCCCCTCGCCACTGATCTTCACCCCGCTGAACGTCCCGTCATAGGTCAGCAGATTGCCGCACGACGGGCTATTGGCCTTGAGCACCGCAACCCGGATGCCATGCCTCTGCACCAGTTCCAGCGCCTGCCGGGCGCCATCGAGAAACTGTGCGCTGACGTCCTCGCCCTCGGTGGTCATCACCACTGCGACGCCATCCAGCACTTCCCCGCCCTGCCCGCCAGGAATCTCCGCGGCTGCTCGAGGCGTCGGCAAACCACCGGCCACTTCCGGACACAGCGGTACCACGCGCCCTTCGGTTATCCATTGTTCAAGCAGATCGAATGGCCCGCTGGCCCCGCCGTCGTAACGCACGCGATGACCCAACAGGCAGCGGCTGACCAGAATCTTTTCCATATCAGAAAGGCTCGTTGCCACGGCGACGGAACCAGCCGGTCAGCGACAAGCGCTCGCGGGTGGCCGGCAGCACTTCGTGGGGCACTTCGCCGGAGAGAAACACCACCAGACAGCCGCCAATGGGTTGCACGTCGTAGGCGCGATCCTCGTTCAGATACATGCGCAACTGCCCGCCATGTTCCGGCAGCCAGGCATCGTTGAGGTAGATCACCGCCGACACCATGCGCCGGTCGTCATCGCGAAAACGGTCGACATGCTTGCGGTAGAACGCACCCGGCGGATACAGCGCGAAGTGGCACTCAAAGTCTTCCAGACCAAGAAACAGCCCGCGATTGAGCGCTTCGCGCAGACTGTCCATCAAGCTCAGATAACTGTCACTGGACTGCGCTTCGCCGGGTTCGATCCACTGGATATGGTCGCCCCGAATGCCCTCGCGAATCTCTGAAAACGGCCCGCGACCGACCGCCGCCGGCGCCAGTTCACCTTCGGCGTCACGTTTACGGCACTCGGCCGCCAGCTCGCGGGTCAGACCCACGGGCAGGAAGATGTTCTGCTGCGACCAGCCATGCTCGGCCAGGTCGTCGACAATGCGTAACAGCAGCGGGTGTTCAGAGGATATTTGCATGGCGCGCATAGTATGTCGGCGCCGAGAAATCCGACAGAGCCGCGCAGCGGCTTGCTACGAATTCTCGACAAGTACCGGCACCGCACGGAGAATAGTCCGCTGCTGACAGGAGTCCTTATGCGCCGTTTGCTTTTTTCACTGTTGATGTTCTGTGTTTTGCCCGCCTGGGCGGACGGCCACGATCAGCTGTACAAGGTCGCCGGCTGGCCAGAACAACGTGCGCATTTCAATGACGCCCTGAGCGCCGCGCAGACGCGTTACCAGAACAACCTGCCGCCAGCGGTGTTTCAAGCGCTGGTGAACAACAGCAACCAGCGTTTTGCCGCACAGGCCGTGGATCAACGCGCCGAAGCGCAACTGCGGCAGAACCTTGCCGATCCGCAACCGGCGCTGACGTTCTTTCAGTCAGCGCTGGGCAAGAAGATTGTCGCTGCCGAACTGCTGGCGACCCGTCGCGATCAACTGGCGAAAAATGCCAAGGGCCTGCCGAAGATGCAGGTCAGCGACAGTCGTCTGCTGATCATCGGCCATCTGGCCCAGGCGCTGCCCGCGCGTGAGGCCGGGGCTGAAGTCAGTCTGGCGATTGCCGGTGTGGCGGCGGACAGTTTGAGTTCGATGATCCCCGGCCTGCTCGGTGGCGGCCAGGCGCAGAGCATGTTGAACGGTCAACGCCAGCGACTGATGGATCAGATCGGCGCCGACATGAACAACACGCTGCTCTACGTTTATCGTGATTTGTCGGATGACGAACTGGAGCAGTTCGCGACATTTGCCGAGTCCACCGAGGGCAAGGCGTATTATCAAGCGGCACTGGCGGCGATTCGGGCGGGGTTGGCGGTGGGGCAAAGCTCTTCGAATCTCGGCCAATGATCTGTAGCGACTGACAGGCCGCCATCGCTGGCAAGCCAGCTCCCACAGGTTCTCAAGTGTTTACCAATCCTGCTTTCACTGAAGATCCTTGTGGGAGCTGGCTTGCCAGCGATGGGGCCAGTGAAGTCACTGAGGATTGCGGCCCTTGATCCGCTTGTTCAAGAACTCGAAATACTCCTCGCGCATTTCCGCCGTCTCATTCGCCAGATGATGCCGCGCCTCGGCCAGCAGCAGAATCTGCGGCCGGTCGAACTTCCACTTCATCACCTGCAAATTGTGCTGCCAGTCCACGGTCATGTCCGCCTGCCCCTGAATGATCAGCGGCCGTCGCGGACTTTTTTTCGCGTGCTCGACCCGAATGATCCAGCGTGACAACGCCCCGACCCATGCCGTTGGCAGACGCTTGGGCTGCAACGGATCGGTCAGCAGAAACGGCAGGAACTCCGGATCGTTGGAGTTTTCGCTGAAGCGCCGGGTAACGCCTCTGACGAAGGGCCTGAGCAAGTAATAACTCAGCTGCGACCAGCCCCAGGCACGCGGGCGAACCAAGGGAGAAAACAGAATCAAATGGCCTTGCGCCGGGCTGTTCTCGCCATGGTTGAGCACATGATCGACCACAATCGCGCCACCCGTGCTCTGACCGCACAGGTGCCATGGCTGCGGCAGCGCAATCGAGTGCGCCTCGGCGAACAATGCTTGCAGGGTATCCTGATACTCGGAGAAATCACGGATGCTCGCCCGCGCGCCGCTGGACAAACCATGCCCCGGCAAGTCGCAGGCAATCACTGCAAAATCCTGCGCCAGCGCCCACTCGATCACATGCCGATAGAGACCCGTGTGATCGTAAAAACCGTGCAGCAGAAACAGCGTGCCCTTGACCTTTTCCGGCCACCAGCAGTGGCTGACCAGTTCGTAGCCATCGACTTCGAAACGACCGATGCCGCGCCACATGTCACGTCCGGGGAAATCGGTCTGATAGAAGCGTTGGTAAGCTTTCGCCTCGTCCGATAACGGCTGCCACTCGGCCAGAGGCTTGAGGCTGGCGCGCAAATGATCGGGGTCGAAAGAGGCAGGCATGAGGCAATTTCCAGAACGGTGAACAGACTTTATCGGCCTGCGATATTCATCTGTTGCGGCAAGCATGGCAAGCTAGCCGACCTTCGAGGACCGAAAACCATGCGTTCGCCCTACCGCACCGCAGTGTTCGCCAGCCTGCTCACCCTTCTGTGTGCCGGCGTGTTGTGGGCGGCTTACGACTGGTTTCAGGGCCGTTATCTGCGTGCGTTCAGCGAACACACGGCGGTGTTTTCCGGCGATCCGCTGCGCTTGCCAGCCGAACTCGCCGGTCCCGGCAATATTCGACTCGTACATTTCTGGGACCCGGCCTGCCCGTGCAACGTCGGCAATCAACAGCACCTGACGGAAATGGTCGAACAGTTCGGCCCCAAAGGCGTGGAGTTCTTCGCCGTGCAGAAAGCCGGCAGCCACGGCCAGTTGCCCGCGACCCTGAGCAGACTGAAAACCATCGCCTTGCTGCCCGGTTCCGAAGAGGTTCCGGCCAGCCCCGCCGTGGCGATCTGGGACCGCAGCGGCAAGCTCGCCTACTTCGGGCCGTACAGCGAAGGCCTGACCTGCAACTCCAGCAACAGCTTTATCGAACCGATCCTGCAAGCGTTGAGCGATGATCGTCCGGTCAACGCCACACACACGCTGGCGGTCGGTTGTTATTGCCCGTGGGCGCTAGACGCGCAGTAAGGGCATTCCGGACTTTTCAAGGACAGCGATGCACGGCACAGAAGGTCTGTGCTAATTGTTTGCAGCCCGCACGGGCGGCAATCCCGCATGCACAAGGAGTCATCATGAAACGCGTCTTTACCGTTCTTGCCTTGCTCATCGTTGTCCTGCTCGGCGCCGCCGGCTGGTACGTCTACAGCAAGCAACCGACGCGCCAGGGCCAGGTGGAGCTGCGCAACCTGCAAGGCTCGGTGACCGTGCGTTATGACGAGCGCGGCGTACCGCACATCCGCGCCGAGAACGAAACCGACCTCTACCGCGCCCTCGGCTATGTGCATGCCCAGGATCGGCTGTTCCAGATGGAAGCCATGCGCCGCCTGGCCCGGGGCGAACTGGCCGAAGTGCTCGGGCCGAAATTGCTCGACACCGACAAACTGTTCCGCAGCCTGCGCATTCGTGAGCGCGCCGCCAGTTACGTCGCCAGCCTCGATAAACAATCGCCGGCGTGGAAGGCCCTGCAAGCCTACCTGGACGGCATCAACCAATATCAGGACACCCACGCAGCGCCGGTCGAGTTCGACGTGCTGGGCATCCCCAAGCGGCCGTTCACCGCTGAAGACAGCATCAGCGTCGCCGGCTACATGGCTTACAGCTTTGCCGCGGCGTTTCGCACCGAGCCGTTGCTGACCTATGTGCGCGACCAGCTCGGGCCCGAATACCTCAACGTCTTCGATCTCGACTGGCAGCCAAAAGGCGTGTTGGCCAAGGGGCGCGCCAATCCGGTGCCGGCGCTCACTGCCGGTGACTGGAAAGACCTCAACGCCCTCGCTCGCGTCAGCGAGCAGGCGCTGATCGACAACGGTCTGCCGCAATTCGAAGGCAGCAATGCCTGGGTGATTTCCGGCAACCGCAGCCAGAGCGGCAAACCGCTGCTGGCCGGTGACCCGCACATTCGTTTCTCGGTGCCGTCGGTGTGGTACGAAGCGCAACTGTCGGCGCCGGGGTTTGATCTCTACGGCCATCATCAGGCGCTGGTGCCGTTCGCCTTTCTGGGGCACAACCTGGATTTCGGCTGGAGCCTGACCATGTTCCAGAACGATGACCTCGATCTGATTGCCGAGAAGGTCAATCCGGACAACGCGAATCAGGTCTGGTATCGCGGCCAGTGGACCGACATGGTCACCACCGAGCAACAGATCAACGTGAAAGGTCAGGCTCCGGTCACCCTGACCCTGCGCCAATCGCCGCACGGCCCGATCATCAACGATGCCCTCGGCACTGCCGCCGGCAAGACGCCGATTGCCATGTGGTGGGCGTTCCTCGAAACACCAAACCCGATCCTCGAAGGCTTCTACCAGCTCAACCGCGCCGACACTTTGGCCAAGGCTCGCGCCGCTGCCGCCAAGGTGCAGGCACCGGGGCTGAACATTGTCTACGCCAATGCCAAGGGCGACATCGCCTGGTGGGCTTCGGCATTGCTGCCCAAGCGTCCGGCCGGGGTGAAACCGGAGTTCATTCTGGACGGCAGCAGCAATCAGCCGGACAAGGACGGCTTCTACCCGTTCAGCGCCAATCCGCAGGAAGAAAATCCGGCACGCGGCTATATCGTTTCGGCCAACTTCCAGCCCTTGTCGCCAACCGGCATGGAGATTCCCGGTTACTACAACCTCGCGGATCGCGGTCAGCAGCTCAATCGCCAGCTCAGCGACAAAGGTGTGAAGTGGAGCAACGAGGCCAACCAGAAACTGCAACTGGGCACCGCGACCGGCTACGGCCCTCGACTACTGGCGCCGTTGCTGCCGGTGTTGCGTGAGGTGGTGAAAGACCCGGCCGAGTTGAAACTGGTCGAGCAACTGGCGCAGTGGCAAGGCGACTATCCGCTGGATTCGGTCAGTGCCACGCTGTTCAACCAGTTCCTCTATGACCTAGCCGATGCGGCCATGCGTGATGAACTGGGCAATGATCTTTTTGAAACCTTGCTGTCGACCCGCGTGATTGATGCTGCCCTGCCCCGGTTGGCGGCGAACGCCGATTCACCGTGGTGGGACAACCGCAGCACGCCGAACAAGGAGACCCGCGCCGATACGGTAAAAGTGGCGTGGCAGGCGAGTATCAAGCATCTGAAACTGACCCTCGGTGAGGATGCCTCCACCTGGAAATGGGGCACGGCGCACACCCTGACTCACGGTCATCCGCTGGGGCAGCAGAAGCCGCTGGACAAGATTTTCAACGTCGGGCCGTTTACCGCACCGGGCAGTCATGAAGTGCCGAACAACCTCTCGGCGAAAATCGGCCCGGCGCCATGGCCAGTGACTTACGGGCCTTCGACGCGACGGCTGATCGACTTCGCCGACCCGGCACACAGCCTGACCATCAACCCGGTCGGCCAGAGCGGCGTGCCGTTTGACAGTCACTATGACGATCAGGCCGAGGAATATGTCGAAGGGATGTATGTGCAGGCGCACTTCAGTGATGAAGAGGTGACGGCCAATACCCGTAGCACCTTGAAGCTGTTGCCGGCGCGGTCATCGAAATAGATTCGCGCTGACTGGACTGGCCCAATCGCTGGCAAGCCAGCTCCCACAGGTTTTTATGGTGTTCACAACATTTGTGATCGACACCAATCCCTGTGGGAGCTGGCTTGCCAGCGATGAGGCCCTCAAACCATCGCCGCAAAATTCAATCGAAACTGCTGCGGCGTCACGCCCAACCGGCGGTTGAACACGCTGCGCATATGTTGCGCATCGCGAAATCCACACTGATACGCCACGGTCTTCAGCGGTGCCGTGGTGCTTTCCAGCATCACCCGCGCAGCATCCACCCGCGCCCGTTCGACGAACTCCGCCGGAGTGACCCGGGCTTCGCGGGCGAACACCCGGGAGAAATTGCGCGCGCTCATGTTGGCTGCCGTCGCCAGATCGGCAATGGTCAGATCGCCAGTGAGATTAGCCAGCACATACAACTGCACCAGCGCCACCGCCGAGGTTGGCTCCGCGTGCGGGGTCAGAAACGGGCTGAACTGCGACTGGCCGCCGGAACGCTGAGTGAACACTACCAGACGCTTGGCCACGCTTAACGCCACTTCGGCACCGTAATCTCGCGCCAGCAGGTACAACGACAAATCGATCCCCGCCGTCACCCCTGCCGAGGTGTAGAGCGTGCCATCCTCAACGTACAAACGATCCGCCTCGACCTGTGTCGACGGGCATAACTGCGCCAGCGCCTCTGCGTCGTTCCAATGCGTGGTCACCGTGCGCCCCTCCAGCAACCCGGCGCGGGCGAGCATGAACGCGCCATTGCAGATCGAGCCGAAGCGCCTGGCGCGTGCGCAAGCCTCGCGCAGCCAACCATCAAACGTCGCGCCAAAATCCATGAACGGCAGTTGCGGGCCACCGGCGACCAGCAGCAGGTCATAGACGTCGAGTGCCTCGCTGAAATGCCGATGAGCATTGAGGGACAAGCCATTGGAGCACGCCATCAAACCGTGCTCGACACCGATCACCTCCAGCCGATAGTGATCCTCGGGCGCCAAGAACCGGTTGGCCTCGGCAAACACATCCATAGGCCCGGTGACATCCAGCGACTGCACGCCAGCAAACACCACGATGGCGACGGTTTTATTCATGTTTTTTTAGGTCCCCTGTAACCCAGTGGCGAGGGGATTTATCCCCGTTGGGTTGCGAAGCAGCCCCAAGACCATACACCTCGTTGTGTCAGGCAGTCTTCATGGCTGGATTTACGACTGCTGCGCAGCCGAACGGGGATAAATCCCCTCGCCACAATGGATGGCATTCCAACTTGTGAAGGGCAGTTGGCACGATTTGCGGGTAGATTGGCAAGGATCGCAGCCATGCGTTGATTGTCCGTTTAGTGCCTCAGGGAACAGACTTTGTACATCAGCGCCACGACGGCGTTTTCCATGAGGAAGCATCCCATGAGCACGACCATTGCCGGTATCCAGATCCCTGACAGCGCCCTCGCCCGGGCCACCACCGAGTACATCCGCGACATCGAATCCGACCTGCTCTATCACCACTCGCGCCGGGTGTTTCTGTTTGGCGCATTGAGCGGTGAACGCCAGCAACTGGCCTACGATCCGGAGTTGCTGTACGTCGGCGCGATGTTCCACGACCTCGGTCTGATCGAAGGTCATCGCAGCAATGACGAGCGTTTTGAAGTGGATGGGGCCAACGCAGCGGCGGCGTTTCTCAAGCCTTACGGATTGAGCGATGACGATATCGAACAGGTATGGCTGTCGATTGCCCTGCACACCACGCCGGGTGTGCCCAGGCATCTGCGTCCGACCGTGGCGCTGGTGACAGCGGGCGTGGAGATGGACGTGCTGGGGATGGATTACGCAGCGTTCAGCAGCGTGCAGCGCGAAGCCGTGGTGCATGCGCATCCGCGAGGCGAGGGTTTCAAGGAGTGCATCATCTGCGCGTTTGCCGATGGCTTGCGTCATCGCCCGCAGACCACGTTCGGCAATGTGAAGACCGATGTGCTGAAAGATCAGGAGCCGGGCTTCAAACCGATGAACTTCGTTGAAGTCATCCGCAAATCCCCGTGGAACACCTAAAACCAAATGTGTGGGGCTACTGTGGCGAGGGGATTTATCCCCGTTGGACTGCGCAGCAGTCCCCTGCATTTTGGGTCAAGAGAGGGGTCGCTTCGCAACCCGACGGGGATAAATCCCCTCGCCACAGGGTTGGATTGGGTTGATCACAAAGTTGTGATCAACCCAATCGGCTTATGCCGCTTCCGGCGCCTGCGCGCGGCGCACGTCCGGTTGCTTCCACGAATCAGCTGCGCCTTCTTCGATGGCTTGCTGGATGGCTTTCTTGCGGGATTCTTCGGCACGGCGGCTGAAGAACCAGACCATGAAGGTGACGATCGATACCGCCAGCAGAATCAGGCTGGCCACGGCATTGATCTCAGGCTTCACGCCCAGACGTACCGCCGAGAACACTTCCATCGGCAGGGTCGTCGAGCCCGGGCCCGAGACGAAGCTCGCCAGTACCAGATCGTCCAGCGACAGCGCGAACGACATCATGCCGCCCGCGGCCAGCGATGGCGCGATCATCGGGATGGTGATCAGGAAGAACACCTTCCACGGCCGTGCACCGAGGTCCATCGCCGCTTCTTCGATCGACAGATCCAGCTCACGCAGACGCGCCGACACCACCACCGCCACATACGCCGCACAGAACGTCGTGTGGGCGATCCAGATAGTGACGATGCCACGCTCCTGCGGCCAGCCGATCATCTGCGCCATCGCCACGAACAGCAGCAACAGCGACAGACCGGTGATCACCTCAGGCATTACCAGCGGCGCGGTGACCAGACCACCGAACAGCGTGCGACCCTTGAAGCGAGTGATACGGGTCAGGACGAATGCCGCCAGAGTACCCAGCGCCACCGCAGCCACTGCGGTGTAGCAGGCGATTTCCAGCGAGCGCAGCACCGAGCCCATCAGTTGGGTGTTGTCGAGCAGGCCGACGTACCACTTGATCGACCAGCCGCCCCACACCGTCACCAGTTTCGAGGCGTTGAACGAGTAGATCACCAGGATCAGCATCGGCAGGTAGATAAACAACAGGCCGAGCACCAGCATCAGGCTGGAGAAACGGAAGCGCATCATTCTTTAACCTCCATTTCCTTGGCCTGAATGAGGTTG
>NZ_JBIUXX010000065.1:0-8200 GCF_044744235.1 Pseudomonas sp. NPDC087346 | reverse complement strand
CTGCGGATGAACACAATGATCGCCACAATCAGTAAAGCAAGAATCACCACCGCCAGCGCGGACGCAACCGCCCAGACACGGTTGTTGAAGAACTCTTGCCAGAGCACTTTACCGATCATCAGGGTTTCCGGGCCGCCGAGCAGTTCCGGGATCACGAACTCGCCCACCACCGGGATGAACACCAACATGCAGCCGGCAATGATCCCGTTCTTCGACAGCGGAATAGTGATTTTCCAGAAGCTGTTGAAGGTACTCGAACCGAGGTCGGAAGCGGCTTCCAGCAGACTGTGATCGTGCTTCACCAGGTTGGCGTACAGCGGCAGGATCATGAACGGCAGGTACGAATAGACGACGCCGATGTACACCGCGAGGTTGGTGTTGAGGATCTGCAGCGGCTCATCGATAAAGCCCATGCTCATCAGGAAACCGTTGAGCAGCCCGTTGTTGCTGAGGATGCCCATCCACGCGTAAACGCGGATCAGGATCGCGGTCCAGGTCGGCATCATGATCAGCAGCACCAGCACCGTTTGCATCTCTTTACGGGCGGTGGCGATGGCGTAAGCCATCGGGTAGCCGATCAACAGGCACAACAGCGTGCTGAAAAACGCCATCTTCAGCGAGCCAAGGTAAGCGGCGATGTACAACTCGTCGCCCGCCAGCATCGCGTAGTTGCCCAGGTTCAGCAGCAGTTGCAGCTTCTGCTCGGCGTACGTGTAGATCTCGGTGTACGGCGGGATCGCCACGTCGGCTTCGGCGAAGCTGATCTTCAGAACGATGAAGAACGGCAGCATGAAGAACAGAAACAGCCAGATGAACGGAACCCCGATGACCAGCTGCCGGCCATTGGGGATTATTCGATTGAGGCGGCGTTTGAATTTGCGCATGTTCATGAGCGGAGTACCACGCCGCTGTCGTCTTCCCACCACACGTAAACCTGATCGCCCCAGGTCGGACGCGCGCCGCGACGCTCGGCGTTGGCCACGAACGACTGCACCAGTTTGCCGCTCGGCAATTCGACGTAGAACACCGAATGACCGCCGAGGTAGGCGATGTCATGCACTTTGCCGCTCGACCAGTTGTACTCGCAGGTCGGCATTTCGGCGGTGACCAGTAGCTTCTCCGGACGAATCGCGTAAGTGACCGACTTGTCCTGCACCGAGGTGCTGATGCCGTGGCCGACGTAGATCTGCCGGTCGAGATCCTTGCAGGTGATGGTCGCGTGGCCTTCCGCATCGTCGATCACTTCACCCTCGAAGATGTTGACGTTGCCGATGAATTCGCAGACCAGACGGCTGGTCGGGGTTTCGTAGATGTCGATCGGGCTGCCGATCTGAGCGATCCAGCCCAGGTGCATGATCGCGATGCGCTCGGCCATGGTCATGGCCTCTTCCTGGTCGTGAGTCACCATTACGCAGGTCACCCCTACGCGTTCGATGATTTCCACCAGTTCCAGCTGCATCTGCGAACGCAGTTTTTTATCCAGTGCGCCCATCGGTTCGTCGAGCAGCAGCAGTTTCGGCCGCTTGGCCAGCGAACGCGCCAGCGCCACACGCTGACGCTGACCGCCAGACAGTTGATGCGGTTTGCGCTTGGCGTACTGGCTCATCTGTACCAGCTTGAGCATTTCGGCGACGCGGGCATCGACTTCGGAAGACGAAATCTTGTCCTGCTTGAGGCCGAAGGCGATGTTCTGCGCCACGGTCATGTGCGGGAACAAGGCGTACGACTGGAACATCATGTTGATCGGACGTTCGTACGGCGGCATGTCGGTGATGTCGACGCCGTCGAGGAAAATGCGCCCCTCCGTGGGCCGTTCGAACCCTGCCAGCATCCGCAGCAGGGTGGACTTGCCCGATCCCGAACCGCCGAGCAGAGCGAAGATCTCGCCCTTTTTGATTTCCAGGGACACATCGTCCACGGCAATCGTCTCGTCGAACTTCTTCGTGACCCGGTCGATTTTGACCAACACCTGTTTAGGTGTCTGGTCGCCCTCGAGGGCTTTCTTATAGGCGCCGGAGGCAACTGCCATTTACGAAACTCCCAGAAAAAAACAATGCAGTCCGTCCACGCAAGACGAACCCAGGATAGTTTGTGCCTTATTTGCCCGTCTTGACCTTGGTCCAGCTACGGGTCATCAAACGCTGAATGTTCGGTGGCAACTCGGTCGACACGTAGGTCTTGTCGAGGACTGCTTGCGGCGGATAAACCGCTTCATCGGTGCGGATGGACTGCTCCATCAGCTTGTCCGACCCCGGGTTGGGGTTGGCATAACCGACGTAATCACTGACCTGGGCAATCACCTCAGGTTTCAGCAAATAGTTGATGAAGGCGTGGGCCTCTTTGACGTTTGACGAGTCCTTCGGAATCGCCAGCATGTCGAACCACAGCGCGCCGCCCTCTTTCGGAATCGAGTAGGCGATGTTCACGCCTTTCTTGGCTTCTTCGGCGCGGTGCTTGGCCTGGAAGATGTCGCCGGAGAAACCGATCGCCACGCAGATGTCGCCGTTAGCCAGGTCACCGATGTATTTCGAAGAGTGGAAGTAGGTCACGTACGGACGCACTGCGAGCAGCTTGGCGGTGGCCTTCTTGTAGTCTTCAGGATTGGTGCTGTTGGCGTTCAGGCCCATGTAGTTGAGCATGGTCGGCATCATTTCATCCGCCGAATCGAGGAACGCTACGCCACAGCTGTGCAGCTTCTTGATGTTTTCCGGCTCGAACAGCACGCTCCAGGAATCGATCTTGTCGACGCCGAGCACAGCCTTGACCTTGTCGACGTTGTAACCGATGCCGTTGGTGCCCCACAGGTACGGTACGGCGTACTGGTTGCCCGGATCGTTCTGCTCCAGGCGCTTGAGCAGCACCGGATCGAGATTCGCGTAGTTCGGCAACTGGCTGCGGTCGAGCTTCTGGAAAGCCCCGGCCTTGATCTGCTTGCCGAGGAAGTGGTTCGACGGCACAACCACGTCGTAACCGGTGCGGCCCGCCAGCAGCTTGCCTTCCAGGGTTTCGTTGGAATCGAATACGTCGTAGACCGGCTTGATCCCGGTGTCTTTCTGGAAGTCGGCCAGCGTGGTCTCGCCGATGTAATCCGACCAGTTATAAATATGCACGGTACCGGCAGCCTGGGCGCCGACGACGAACGTCAGGCCAGCAGTGGCCAGCAATGCATTGCGCAACAAAGAAAAAATAGGCAAGTGGAGGTCCTCTAAATTAGTTGGGCCCAAGTTGCCCAGCGCTGCATGACAGCCATGGCTGCCCGGCAACAAAACCGGCGCGCAACTTACCCTCGAAAAACCGTTCCAGCAAAACTTTCTGTCATTTAATTATTCCGCTAACCGCCCTCGCAGGGACGACGGCCAGCGGTTGTTGCTTCAAACCGGCTTATTTACCGGATTTGATCTTGGTCCAGCTGCGGGTCATGATCCGCTGAGTCGCGGCCGGCAAGTCGGCAATCGCGTACAGCTTGGCCAGTACATCAGCCGGTGGATAAACGCCCGGGTCACTGGTGATGTCTTTATCGACCAGTGGGGTTGCAGCGGCGTTACCGTTCGGGAAACGTACGGCGTTGGTGATTGCAGCCATGATTTCCGGCTTCTGCAGGAAGGTCATGAACTTGTAGGCGCCTTCGACGTTTTCGGCATCTTTAGGGATGGCGACCATGTCGTAGAAGCTGCCTGCACCTTCTTTCGGAATGTTGTAGCTGACTTTGACCTTGTCACCGGCTTCGGCAGCGCGGGACTTGGCCTGATAGATATCACCCGAGTAACCGACGGCTACGCAGATGTTGCCGTTGGCCAGGTCAGAGATGTACTTGGACGAGTGGAAGTAAGCGATCGAAGGACGAACCTTCATGATCAGCGCTTCAGCCTTGTCGATGTCTTCTTTCTTCTGGCTGTCGGTTGGCAGACCCAGGTAATGCAGCGCCACCGGGATCATCTCGGTTGGCGAGTCGAGCAGGCTGATGCCGCAGGATTTCAGCTTGGCCGCGTTTTCCGGCTTGAAGATCAGATCCCACGAATCGACAGGTGCGTCGGCACCCAGTGCAGCCTTGACCTTCTCGGCGTTGTAACCGATACCGATCGAGCCCCACATGTACGGGAAGGCGTGTTCGTTGCCCGGGTCACTGACCGAAACGGCCTTGAGCAGATCCGGGTTCAGGTTTTTCCAGTTAGGCAGCTTGGACTTGTCCAGCTTTTGGTAGACACCGGCCTTGATCTGTTTGGCGAGGAAGTTGTTCGACGGAACGACGATGTCGTAGCCGGACTTGCCTGCGAGCAGTTTGGCTTCGAGGGTTTCGTTGCTGTCGAAGACGTCGTAGACGACCTTGATGCCCGACTCGTCTTCAAACTTCTTGATGGTGTCCGGAGCGATGTAGTCGGACCAGTTGTAGACGTGCAGCACCTTGTCGTCCGCCTGAGCCGCAGCCGCCATGATTCCCATCAGGGACATGGCGAGCAGAGTCTTGCCAGCGAGCTTTTTGCCTAATGCCTTCATGCGTAATGCTCCAAATTTTTCTTTTTTGAACCACTTTGTTCAGCGGCCGAACCCGGACAACTGGAACCGCGACTAGTCTGGCAAGATCCGAGGCGGTCTTTCAAGGAAAGACCAGCCTTTCTGACATCTTCGAGCGAGAGCGCCGCAGCTCCCCCGCCCGAAGCCTAGCACCTAGCCCTGCAACACACTGAGGGTCAGGTCCAGACACTTGCGTGCCTTTGTTACCAGCTCATCGATCTCCGCTTTGCTGATAACCAGCGGCGGCGCGATGATCATGGTGTCGCCGACAGCGCGCATGATCAGCCCGTTATCGAAACAGAACTGACGGCAGATCATGCCGACGCCCTTGCCTTCGTAACGCTTGCGAGTGGCCTTGTCCTGCACCAGCTCAATGGCCCCCAACAGACCAACACCGCGAACTTCACCCACCAGCGGGTGATCATTCAGTTCCCGCAGACGTTTCTGCAAATACGGTGCCGTTTCGTTGTGCGCGTTCTCGATAATTTTTTCTTCACGCAGGATACGGATGTTTTCCAGACCCACCGCTGCCGCCACCGGGTGACCGGAGTAGGTGAAGCCGTGGTTGAAATCGCCGCCTTCGTTAAGCACTGCCACCACCGTGTCACGAACGATCAAGCCACCCATAGGGATGTAGCCGGAAGTCAGGCCCTTGGCGATGGTCATCATGTCGGGTTTGAGGTCGTAGAAATCGCTACCGAACCACTCACCGGTACGGCCGAAACCGCAGATCACTTCGTCGGCGACGAACAGAATGTCGTACTTGGCGAGGATCTCTTTCACCCGCGGCCAGTAGCTGTCAGGCGGAATGATCACGCCGCCAGCCCCCTGAATCGGCTCGGCAATAAAGGCACCGACGTTATCCACGCCGACTTCGAGAATTTTTTCTTCCAGCTGATTGGCTGCCCAGATCCCGAACTCTTCAGGGGACATGTCGCCGCCTTCGGCGAACCAGTACGGCTGGGCAATGTGGACGATGCCCGGAATCGGCAAGTCGCCCTGTTCGTGCATATAAGTCATGCCGCCCAGGCTCGCGCCGGCCACGGTCGAACCGTGATAACCGTTCTTGCGGCTGATGATGACTTTCTTGTTCGGCTGGCCCTTGATCGCCCAGTAGTGGCGAACCATACGCAGCATGGTGTCGTTGCCTTCGGAGCCGGAACCAGTGAAGAACACATGGTTCATGCCTTCTGGCGCGACGTCGGCGATGGCCTTGGCCAGTTCCAGCGCAGGTGGATGCGCGGTCTGGAAAAACAGATTGTAGTAAGGCAGTTCGCGCATCTGCTTGCTGGCGGCATCGGCCAGTTCATCGCGCCCGTAACCGATGGCCACGCACCACAGCCCGGCCATGCCGTCGAGGATCTTGTTGCCTTCGCTGTCCCAGAGGTACACGCCCTTGGCATTGGTGATGATCCGCGGGCCCTTCTCTTTCAATTGCTTGAAATCGCTGAACGGGGCCAGGTGATGATCATTGCTGAGTGCTTGCCACTCACGGGTTTGCGGGTTGTTGCTGGTCATGCCAATTCTCCTTGTTATCGGTGAAGGCGCGACGTATGACCGTCGCGCCTGGCGCATCAGACGGCGAAGAGCAGGTACTCACGCTCCCACGAACTGATCACGCGCTTGAAGTTTTCATG
The DNA here is from genome assembly GCF_044744235.1 of Pseudomonas sp. NPDC087346. Taxonomy (NCBI): domain Bacteria; kingdom Pseudomonadati; phylum Pseudomonadota; class Gammaproteobacteria; order Pseudomonadales; family Pseudomonadaceae; genus Pseudomonas; species Pseudomonas sp. NPDC087346. The sequence continues at coordinate 2,051 of NZ_JBIUXX010000065.1, read as the reverse complement.
CTCGGCCCGCTTGACCGCGACGTAGCCAGTAATGAAAGTCTTGCCCAGGTATTTTTCGACGGTGGTGCTGTTTTCCATGCGTTCCAGCGCGTCTTCGATGGTCAGTGGCAGGCGCAGGTTGCGGCGCTCGTAACCACGGCCAACCACTGGCGCGCTCGGGTTCAGGCCTTCGACCATGCCGATGTAGCCGCAGAGCAGGCTCGCGGCAATCGCCAGGTACGGGTTGGCGTCGGCGCCCGGCAGACGGTTTTCCACCCGACGGTTCTGCGGACCGGCATCCGGTACACGCAGGCCCACGGTGCGGTTCTCTTCGCCCCACTCGACGTTCACTGGTGCCGAGGTGTCCGGCAGGAAGCGGCGGAACGAGTTGACGTTCGGTGCGAACAGCGGCAACAGCTCGGGGATCAGTTTCTGCAAACCACCGATGTGGTGCAGGAACAACTGGCTCATGGTCCCGTCTTCATTGGAGAACACGTTCTTGCCGGTCTCGATGTCGATGATGCTCTGGTGCAAGTGCATGGCACTGCCCGGCTCACCGGTCATCGGCTTGGCCATGAAGGTAGCGGCCACGTCGTGCTTGAGCGCGGCTTCACGCATGGTGCGTTTGAACACCAGAATCTGATCGGCCAGCGACAGTGCATCGCCGTGACGGAAGTTGATTTCCATCTGCGCGGTGCCGTCTTCGTGGATCAGGGTGTCTAGATCCAGCTCCTGCAGTTCGCACCAGTCATAGACGTCTTCGAACAGCGGATCGAATTCGTTGGCGGCCTCAATGGAGAACGACTGACGACCGATTTCCGGACGGCCCGAGCGACCGATTGGCGGCTGCAACGGATAGTCGGGGTCGTCGCTGCGCTTGGTCAGGTAGAACTCCATTTCCGGCGCGACGATTGGCTGCCAGCCCTTGTCGGCATACAGCTTGAGGACTTTCTTCAGGACGTTGCGCGGCGACAGCTCGATCGGGTTGCCTTGCTTGTCATAAGTGTCGTGAATCACCTGAGCGGTCGGCTCGATGGCCCATGGCACCAGGTACACGGCGTTCTGGTCGGGGCGGCAGATCATGTCGATGTCAGCCGGGTCGAGCAGTTCGTAATAGATGTCGTCTTCGACGTAATCGCCGGTCACGGTCTGCAACAGAACACTCTCTGGCAGGCGCATGCCTTTTTCGGCGTTGAACTTGTTGGTCGGCGAGATCTTGCCGCGCGTGATGCCGGTCAAGTCGGCGATCATGCATTCGACTTCTGTGATCTTGTGGTCTTTCAACCAATCGGTGAGCTGGTCGAGGTTGGTACTCATAAATGCCTCTGGGCTGAGTCTCCTGACACCGGGTGTCAGGCAAAATTTGACGCCGGGGCGTCGCGATAAAGGGCTTGCTTGCGCGAATGCCGGCCTATGCCTGGCACCGCGCGAAGACAATGAAAGAGGAGCTTACCTGCCCTTTACGCTGGCGTTGCATTTCCCGTGCACTCTCAACACATACAGCCGACCGTGCAGAATCGTGAGCAACGCAATGGACACGTCGGCGCGCACGGCTCAGGCTGCGGGAGAGAAAGCGATCTATATTGGAAGGGAAATCGGTAAAGAGGGTGCCATCCTGTGCGTCCAGAATATCGGACGTTGCCGTTTTTGCCGCCGAATGCGAGAGCGATTGCGGCAGGTCGCAGGCCTTGTCGGCTGCGATACGGACGGACGAGTCGCCACTGATGTGATAAGCATGCAGACCGGACTGCACGGAGCAGTCGGTGACGCCGATTAACGGCAGGCGAGACATGAAGCACCCCGGTATTATTGCTGTTATGGGTTTGATCGGAGCTTAGCCTTGTTCATTTTTTTACACAACACCCCCGTAAAAAATACAACACGGCCTGCTCAAGCCTGCGGGTGCCAAGCGTCCCAAGTGCTAAAAAACGCCCTAAAGTGCCCCATAAATGCCCTCACGGCGCTTTTTTAGGGCAAAAAAGGCCTCGCTTGACTTCGGCAGGCCGTTCGGGTTGACTGAAACCAGAAAAGATCAATGATTGATATTTTTAACAACAAAGGTGTTGCATCAT
>NZ_JBIUXX010000064.1:0-31199 GCF_044744235.1 Pseudomonas sp. NPDC087346 | reverse complement strand
CGTTGACGAAGTCATACACCACGCGGCGCTCGTAACCTTGACCTGATCATGGGTTGCGAGCGCCGCGTGGTGTATGACTTCGTCAACGTGGTCAACGGCGAAGCCAACCTGCAACAGGCTCTGATCAAAGACAAGCGTCTGGAAAACCTCTACGTACTGGCCGCCAGTCAGACCCGCGACAAAGACGCGCTGACTGTCGAAGGCGTGGAAAAGGTTCTGATGCAGCTTAAAGAAGACTTCGATTTCGTGGTCTGCGACTCCCCGGCGGGCATCGAGAAAGGCGCTCACCTGGCCATGTACTTCGCTGATGAAGCGATCATCGTGACCAACCCGGAAGTGTCCTCGGTACGTGACTCCGACCGCATGCTCGGCCTACTGGCCAGCAAGTCGCGTCGTGCCGAGAAAGGCGAAGACCCGATCAAGGAACACTTGCTGCTGACCCGTTACAACCCGCAGCGCGTCAGCGATGGCGAGATGCTCGGCGTTGAAGACGTGAAGGAAATTCTGGCAGTGACCCTGCTGGGCGTTATTCCTGAGTCTCAGGCAGTTCTCAAGGCTTCCAACTCCGGCGTCCCGGTAATTCTCGACGACCAGAGCGACGCAGGCCAGGCATACAGCGACGCCGTCGATCGTCTGCTGGGTAAAGAAAAAGAACATCGTTTCCTCGATGTTACGAAGAAGGGATTCTTCGAGCGCCTGTTTGGAGGTAGGTAATGAACCTTTTTGACTTCTTTCGTGCCAACAAAAAGCCAAGTACCGCCTCGGTAGCGAAAGAGCGTCTACAGATCATCGTGGCGCATGAGCGCGGCCAGCGCAGCACGCCGGATTACTTGCCAGCCTTGCAGAAGGAACTGGTGGATGTGATCCGCAAGTACGTCAACATCGGTAACGATGACGTGCACGTAGCGCTGGAAAGCCAGGGCAGTTGCTCGATTCTGGAACTCAATATCACCCTGCCAGACCGCTAGTCGGTCCGGCAGTCGCCACGGCGGCTCAGGGCTCTTTCGATATCGGAAGAGTCCTGAGCCGCCGTTGGCATTTGTTACGAGGCTGTTTTAATGCCGCTGTCCAACATCCGCATCATCCATCAGGACGCCGCCGTACTGGTGGTCGACAAACCGACCCTGTTGCTCTCGGTGCCTGGCCGCGCCGATGACAACAAGGACTGCCTGATTACCCGCTTGCAGGAAAACGGCTACCCGGAAGCACGAATCGTCCATCGTCTGGATTGGGAAACTTCGGGCATCATTTTGCTCGCGCGTGACCCCGACACCCATCGCGAACTGTCGCGCCAGTTTCACGACCGTGAAACCGAAAAGGCCTACACCGCTCTCGCCTGGGGTCAGCCGGAACTGGACAGCGGCAGCATCGACCTGCCGCTGCGCTACGACCCGCCGACCAAACCGCGTCATGTGGTTGACCACGAATTCGGTAAACACGCGCTGACCTTCTGGCGTGTACTGGAGCGTTGCGGCGACTGGTGTCGTGTCGAGCTGACTCCGATCACCGGCCGCTCGCACCAATTGCGCGTACACATGCTGTCGATCGGTCACCCACTGCTCGGCGACGGGCTCTACGCCCACGAGCAAGCGCTGGCTGCATGGCCGCGTCTGTGCCTGCACGCCAGCATGCTCAGCTTCACCCATCCACAGACCGGCGAACGCCTGCGCTTCGAGTGCCCGGCTCCGTTCTGACTGACACCGCGCCTCCCATGTAGGAGTGAGCTTGCTCGCGAAAGCGGTATTGCATTCAACTTTAATGCTGACTGATCAGCCGCTTTCGCGAGCAGGCTCACTCCTACAGGGATCCGGTGCGGATTCAATTCCCTGGCCGATGCGTTAAACTCCCGGCCATTGCTGTCTGGAGCTTCTTATGCGCGAAGAGTTGAACCAAGGCCTGATCGACTTCCTCAAGGCCTCCCCTACCCCGTTCCACGCCACCGCCAGCCTTGTTCAACGTCTGGAGGCCGCCGGTTTTGTGCGCCTCGACGAGCGCGAGACGTGGAACATCGAGGCTAACGGCCGCTACTACGTCACCCGTAACGATTCCTCGATTGTCGCGATCAAAATGGGCCGCAACTCGCCACTGTACGACGGCATCCGTCTGGTCGGCGCGCACACCGACAGCCCATGCCTGCGAGTCAAACCGCAACCGGAACTGCAACGTCAGGGCTTCTGGCAACTGGGCGTCGAAGTCTACGGCGGCGCATTGCTCGCACCGTGGTTCGACCGCGACCTGTCGCTGGCCGGCCGTGTGACCTTCCGCCGTGACGGCAAGGTCGAGAGCCAGTTGATCGACTTCAAGGCGCCGATCGCCATCATTCCGAACCTGGCCATTCACCTCAACCGTGAAGCCAATCAAGGCTGGGCGATCAATGCCCAGACCGAGTTGCCACCGATCCTCGCGCAATTTGCCGGTGACGAGCGCGTGGATTTCCGCGCCGTGCTCACCGATCAGCTGGCTCGCGAACATGGTCTGAACGCCGACGTGGTGCTCGATTACGAGCTGAGTTTCTACGACACGCAAAGTGCTGCGGTAATTGGCCTGAATGGCGACTTCATTGCCGGTGCGCGCCTCGACAACCTGCTGTCGTGCTACGCCGGCCTGCAAGCCTTGCTGACCACCGACACCGAAGAAACCTGCGTGCTGGTGTGCAACGATCACGAAGAAGTCGGCTCTTGCTCGGCGTGCGGTGCCGATGGCCCGATGCTCGAACAGACTCTGCGTCGCGTGTTGCCTGAAGGTGACGAGTTCGTCCGGGCCATTCAGAAGTCCCTGCTGATTTCGGCCGACAACGCCCACGGCGTGCACCCGAACTACGCCGAAAAGCACGACGCCAACCACGGCCCGAAACTCAATGCCGGCCCGGTGATCAAGGTCAACAGCAACCAGCGTTACGCCACCAACAGCGAAACAGCCGGTTTCTTCCGTCATCTGTGCATGGCCGAAGAAGTCCCGGTACAAAGCTTCGTGGTGCGCAGCGACATGGGCTGCGGCTCGACCATCGGCCCGATCACCGCCAGCCACCTGGGCGTGCGCACTGTCGATATCGGCCTGCCGACATTCGCCATGCACTCGATCCGCGAACTGTGCGGCAGCCACGACCTGGCCCATCTGGTCAAAGTGCTGAGCGCGTTCTACGCTTGCCGCGAATTGCCGTAATCTCTGAAAAAATCGCCAGCAGGCTGGCTCCCACATTGAATTGCATTTCAAATGTGGGAGCCAGCCTGCTGGCGAAAAGGGCAGTTCAAGCTACACAAATTTATCGTCGCGGTGACTCAACTCTGATACACATCACCACCGGTCGAGCAAAACCGACCTAGACTTAAATCATCCCTTTGACAAGGCTGTCGCCATGATCTCGATGTCTTCGTTTCACTCCATGCTCATTCCAATCCTGACCGGGATGATCCTGTTGGCCATCGGCTTCAACTTCCGCGACAAGAACGCTGGCGTGTTCGCCATGTGGATCGGCATGCTGATGATTCTGGCTACCGTGGTGTACAAGATCCTCGCCAAACTCAACGAATAACACCCAAGCGGCTCGCATTGATTTTGGCGGGCTCGTACACTCGTTCGATCCGCCCCTTGCGAGGTTGACCGCCTAGTGTTCGCTCGTCTTTTAGCTTTGCCCTGTGTGTTGCTTGTTTGCCTGATGACATTGTTGCCAATGACGTCAGCCCAGGCCGTCGGTTTACCGAGCCTGCTCAACTCGCAAAAAAACCAGCCCCAGGCGCAAGAGCCGCTCGGCCAGTCCCTCGACGAAGTCATCAAGTCGCTGGAAAACGATCAGCAACGCACCCAGTTGCTCAACGATCTGAAAAAACTGCGCGACGCCACCCAGAAAGCCCAGGCTTCCCCGGAAGAAGGCGTACTCGGGCTGATCGGCGGCACGCTGGCCAGTTTCGAGAAACAGTTCACCGGCAATGACAGCCCACTCAATCGCTGGTCCAACGAATTCAATCTGGCCAAAGACGAACTGTCGGCGCTGATGCTGCCGGCCAGCGAATGGCTGCCGATCATCTTCGCTTTCGCGGTGATCCTGATGGTCTGGAGCCTGCTCGCCGCCGCGTTGATCTGGCTCGGGCACCGGGTGCGCATGCGTTTCGGCCTGACCGAAGAACTGCCGCAACACCCCAAGGCCCTCGACATGCTGCGCTTCGCTTTGCGCAAACTTGGGCCATGGCTGATCGCGCTGGTGATGACCGTTTACATGAGCTACGCACTGCCGTCGTCACTGGGCAAAAGCCTGGCAATGGTGCTGGCGTATGCGCTGGTGGTCGGCACCTGTTTCTCGGCAATCTGCGTGATTGCCTTCTCCTTGCTCGACGGCCCGCACCGCCATCGCGCGCTGTACATCCTGCGTCATCAGGCCTTTCGGCCGTTGTGGCTGATCGGCAGTTTCGCCGCGTTTGGCGAAGCGTTGAACGATCCACGTCTGGTCGAGAGCCTCGGCGTGCATCTGGCACACACCGCCGCGACGATCACCAATGTGCTCGCGGCAATGTTCACCGGGCTGTTCATCCTGCGCTTCCGCCGCCCGATTGCGCACCTGATCCGCAATCAGCCACTGTCCCGGCGCCTGACCCGCCGTGCGCTCAGCGACACCATCGATATCCTCGGCACCTTCTGGTACATCCCGGCGCTGGTGTTGGTCGGCATCTCGTTGTTCGCCACGTTCGTGTCTGCCGGCGATACCAGCACCGCATTGCGCCAGTCGCTGATCTGCACCGTGCTGCTGGTGATGTGCATGGTGATCAACGGCCTCGTCCGCCGCCATTCGCTGAAACCGCAACGCGGACCGAAACGCCATGCGCTGTACTCGGAACGCCTGAAAAGCTTCTTCTATACGCTTGCCCATCTGCTGGTGTGGCTGACGTTCATCGAACTGGGCCTGCGCGTCTGGGGCAAATCGCTGATCGGTTTCGCCGAGGGTGAAGGACACGACGTCAGCGTCAAACTGTTCAGCCTGATCGGCACGCTGATTTTTTCCTGGCTGATCTGGATACTCGCCGACACCGCCGTGCACCACGCCCTCACCCGCTCACGCAAAGGCCTGGCCAATGCCCGTGCGCAGACGATGATGCCGCTGATCCGCAACGTGCTGTTCATCGCGATTTTCATCATCGCGCTGATCGTCGCGCTGGCGAACATGGGCATGAACGTTACGCCACTGCTGGCCGGTGCCGGTGTGATCGGTCTGGCCATCGGTTTCGGTGCACAGTCGCTGGTCGCGGATTTGATCACCGGTCTGTTCATCATCATTGAAGACTCACTGGCCATCGACGACTACGTCGATGTCGGCGGCCACCTCGGCACTGTCGAAGGCCTGACCATCCGCACCGTACGCCTGCGTGATATCGACGGCATCGTCCACACGATCCCGTTCAGCGAAATCAAAAGCATCAAAAACTACTCACGGGAATTCGGCTACGCGATCTTCCGCGTGGCGGTGCCGTACAACATGGAAATCGATGACGCGATCAAACTGATGCGCGACGTCGGCCAGAAAATGCGCACCGATCCGTTGCAACGCCGCAATATCTGGTCGCCGCTGGAGATTCAGGGTGTCGAGAGTTTCGAATCCGGCAGCGCGATTCTGCGCGCACGCTTCAAGACCGCGCCGATCAAACAGTGGGAAGTTTCCCGGGCGTTCAACCTGTCGCTCAAGCGCCACCTCGACGAAGCCGGGCTCGATCTGGCGACGCCACGCATGAGTGTGCAAGTGATCACGGCAGGCGGTGGTCAGCCGAAGGAATAGCACTCAGGCGCGATACACGGGTCACAGGCAGGGAAGCCCGACAACAATAATCAAGGAGAAACCAATGCAACTGACGCGCATCGCCCAAGCCCTTTTGCTCACCCTGTGCGCCGGCCAGGCCGGCGCCGCGACGATGGAAAGCACCCGCAGCCAAATCGCCGAACAGGCCAAGGCACTCGAACCGGAACTGCTGGAAACCCGCCGCGACATCCACGCCCACCCCGAACTGGGCAACACTGAAAAACGCACCGCCGAACTGGTCGCCAAACAACTCACCGCGATGGGCCTGGAAGTCAAAACCGGCGTCGCCCGCACCGGCGTGGTTGCCATCCTCAAAGGCGCGCTGCCCGGCCCGACCGTGGCCCTGCGTGCGGACATGGACGCTTTGCCAGTCAAGGAAGTCTCCGGCCTGCCCTTCGCCTCAAAAGCCAAAGGCACCTATCTCGACAAAGAAGTCGACGTGATGCACGCGTGCGGCCACGACGCCCACACCGCGATCCTGCTGAGCACGGCGAAAATTCTCACCGGCATGCGCGATACCCTGCCCGGCACCGTGGTGTTCTATTTCCAGCCCGCCGAAGAAGGCCCGAGCGACTTCATCCCCGATGGCAAAAATACCTGGGGCGCAAAAATGATGGTGCAGGAAGGTGTGATGAAATCACCGAAACCCGACGCCGTGTTCGGCCTGCACGTCTGGGCCGGCGTCCCCGCCGGACAAATCACCTACCGCCCGGGCCCGACCCTCGCCAGCTCGGACGACCTGCGGATCAAAATCCTCGGCAAACAAACTCACGCCGGCCGCCCATGGGACGGCATCGACCCGATCACCGTCGGTGCCCAAACCATCGTCGGCCTGCAAACCGTGGTCAGCCGCCGCACCGACATCTCCTCGTTTCCGTCAGTGGTCAGCATCGGCACCATCAACGGCGGCACCCGCTACAACATCATTCCCGAGTCGGTGGACATGAGCGGCACCATCCGCTCCTACGACTACGGCATCCGCCAGAAACTCCACGCCGACGTGCGCCAGACCATCGAGAAAATCGCCGAAAGCGGCGGCGCGAAAGCTGATGTAACCATCATCGAAAAATACGACCCGACCATCAACAACCCGGCACTGACGGAAAAAATGCTGCCGACATTGAAGTGGGCGGCCAAGGACGACGTGGTGCAAGGGCCGTTGGTGGGTGGCGCGGAGGATTTCTCGTTCTATGCCAAGGAAGCGCCGGGGTTGTTCGTGTTTCTCGGCGTGACACCACGGGATCAGGACATGAGCAAGGCTGCGCCGAATCATAATCCGGGGTTCTTTGTGGATGAGTCAGCGCTGGTGGTGGGCGTGAGGACATTGGCCTCGTTGGCGACGGATTATTTGTATGCCAATGCGGGGGCGGGCCAATAGGGATGAGGTGACTGTGGGGGCGCTTTCGCGAGCAGGCTCGCTCCCACATTTGGAACGTGTGCAGCCTGTCAGAAACAGTTCGGCTGTCAGGGCGCCATCGCGAGCAGGCTCGCTCCCACATTTGGAACGTGTGCAGCCTGTCAGAAACAGTTCGGCTGTCAGGGCGCCATCGCGAGCAGGCTCGCTCCCACATTTGGAACGTGTGCAGCCTGTCAGAAACAGGTCGGCTGTCAGACTGCCATCGCGAGCAGGCTCGCTCCCACATTTGGAACGTGTGCAGCCTGTCAGAAACAGTTCGGCTGTCAGGGCGCCATCGCGAGCAGGCTCACTCCTACAAGGGATTGAGTACATCCGCAAGAAACAGGTCGGCTGTCAGGCCGCCTTCGCTGGCAAGCCAGCTCCCACAAGGATTGAGTCCAACCGGTAAACCTATATCGCCTCTGCTTCTCACCACTCAACACAATGAGCGCAAGCTCGAGTACCGCTCTTGATTTTGCCGTACTGGCCCCGGCAGGCTGAGTGGAGGGATTGATCCGGGGGGGGGAGCGTAGCGAAGGAACCCCGAGCCCCAGCGAGCGGGCCGAACGCCGGGGCCCAGCCTTTTGCTTACTTTTCGGCGCCTGGAAAAGTGAGTCGCTGTAAGAGCGAAACCGCCAGCGGCGACACCCGCAGAAACGGATATTCACACAGAACCCAATAGCCTGGTCGGCCCACAGGCCGCCAAGGTCAAAGCTCAAACAACATCGACCCCGACATGAATCGCATCATGCCGCCAAAATTCCAGATCACAGTCAATCAACCGCTCATGCTGATCATAATTGACCCGGGCAATCCGCAACCCCGGGCTCCCCACCGAAACCCGTAAAGCCGCCGCCGCATCCACCGAAAGCGAAGTCGGCACAATCTCGAAGCGCACCCGCCCGTAGTGCAAATCGTAATGCCGCGCATACAACTCAGTAATCGACTGATTCAAATCAAACTCAAGAATCCCCGGAAAAAACTGCGGATTCAGATAATGCTCCACGTACAACACCAGCCGCCCATCAATGCGCCGCGACCGACAAATCTGAATCACGCTCGACAACGCCGGCAACTGCAACCACGCACACACCGCCGCCGACGCCGGTTGCAGCCGCGCCGAAATAACCTCGGTCGAAGGCTCCCGCCCTTGCGCACTGACCATCGCGTGAAAGTGACTGCGCTGCATCAGGTTGTACGCCAGACGCGGCGGCGAAACGAACCAGCCACGCCGCTCCTCACGATAAATCTGCCCCTGAGCCTCCAGTTGCAACAACGCCTCGCGCACAGTAATCCGCGTCGTGCCAAACAACTCACTGAGCTTGCGCTCGGCCGGCAACTTACTGCCCGCAGCCAACAACCCGTGATCGAGCTGTTCCTGCAACACCTGGCCAATGGCTGTCACCGCTTTTGTTGCCTCATCGCGCATCAACGTTACCTATCTGGACTAGACCAGCACTGTTTCGGGGCAAAACCGAACGACCCGCAAGTCGTTTCGATGTGTTGCAAGCCTAGGCAGTGCAGATGACCGAGAGATGACAATCCTGCTGAACGGTCGCGCTAACGGCTTGCAATACATCGGCCAAGTCCCTTGCCTGCCGGGGCTTTGAGCATGGTCTACGCTTAGCTGGCACTCGCCGATAACAGGCAAAAAACCGGTCTGGCGCAGGGTCACCGACATCAAAGTGTCATCCAGCACCCTTAAATTGGCTCAGGTATTGCTGACCTAGACCAACACAACCGCAATCGCAGCGTAGAACACGACCCAAGGAGCTTCGGAATGAAACAGCTTTTCCTGGCATCACTGTTAGGCTCGACCATCGCTATGTGCACCGCCGCCATGGCTGCGGATACCGATTTGAAAACCCTGGAAGCCGCTGCGAAAGCGGAAGGTGCCGTCAACAGCGTCGGCATGCCCGATGACTGGGCCAACTGGAAAGGCACCTGGGAAGACCTGGCCAAGACCTATGGCCTGAAACACATCGACACCGACATGAGCTCGGCTCAGGAAATCGCCAAGTTCGCCGCCGAAAAAGACAATGCCAGCGCCGACATCGGCGACGTCGGTGCAGCTTTCGGCCCGATTGCGGTCAAGCAAGGCGTGGTGCAACCGTACAAGCCAAGCACTTGGGATCAGGTCCCGGCGTGGGCCAAGGACAAGGACGGCAACTGGGCGCTGGCCTACACCGGCACCATCGCGTTCATCGTCAACAAGAAGCTGCTGCACGGTTCGGAAGTACCCACCAAATGGGCTGATCTGAAGGGCGGCAAATACAAGGTTTCGATTGGTGACGTGAGCACCGCTGCACAAGCTGCCAACGGCGTACTCGCTGCGGCACTGGCCAACGGTGGCGACGAGAAAAACATCCAGCCAGCCCTGCTGCTGTTCGCAGACATCGCCAAACAGGGACGTCTGTCGATGGCCAACCCGACCATCGCCACCATGGAAAAAGGCGAGATCGAAGTCGGCGTGGTCTGGGACTTCAACGGCCTGAGCTACAAGGCCAAGATGGCAAACCCGGATGACTATGTGGTGCTGATCCCGTCCGACGGTTCGGTGATTTCCGGCTACACCACCATCATCAACAAGTACGCGAAAAACCCGAACGCCGCCAAGCTGACCCGCGAATACATCTTCAGCGACGCCGGCCAGACCAACCTCGCTCGCGGCAACGCCCGCCCGATCCGCGCCGAGCATCTGCAACTGCCAGAAGACGTGAAAGCCAAACTGCTGCCGAACGAGCAGTACAAAAAGGTCACGCCGATCAAAGACGCCGATGCGTGGGAGAAGACTTCCAAGGCTCTGCCACAGAAGTGGAACGAAGAAGTCATCGTAGAGATGAAATAAAGCTACAGATCACCTCTGCGTGATCTGCAACAAATCCCTGTAGGAGTGAGCCTGCTCGCGATAGCGGTCGAACATTCAACAACACTGTTGACTGACCCGGCGTCATCGCGAGCAGGCTCACTCCTACAAGGGATCTCGGTTGAATTTTCTGTTTCGCGGAGTTTTTGCCCCTATGAAGCACAACGTCATCCTTGTCGTGCTCGACGGTCTCAACTACGAGGTCGCGCGCCACGCCATGGGGCATCTGCAGGCTTATGTTGGCGCAGGACGCGCCGCGCTCTATCAATTGGAGTGCGAGTTGCCGGCCCTGTCCCGACCGCTTTACGAATGCATCCTGACCGGCGTGCCGCCCATCGACAGCGGCATCGTCCACAACAACGTTTCACGCCTGTCCAATCAGCGCAGCATCTACCACTACGCGCGTGATGCCGGCCTGAAAACCGCGGCGGCGGCCTATCACTGGGTCAGCGAGTTGTATAACCGTTCGCCGTTCGTGGCTGCGCGTGACCGCCATACTGACGATGCAACGCTGCCGATTCAGCACGGGCATTTCTACTGGAACGACCATTACCCGGACTCGCACTTGTTCGCCGACGCCGAAAACCTGCGCCTGCGCCATGCACCGAACTTTCTATTGATCCACCCGATGAACATCGACGACGCCGGGCACAAGCACGGCTTCGACACCCCGCAGTACCGCAACAGCGCCCGCTCGGCGGACATCATCCTCGCCGACTATCTGCAAACGTGGCTCGACGCCGGCTATCAGGTCTTGGTGACCGCCGACCACGGCATGAACAACGACCGCTCGCACAACGGCCTGCTGCCGGAAGAACGCCAGGTGCCGCTGTTCGTTCTCGGCGATGCCTTCAGCCTGAACAATGGCGCGGTTCCCAAACAGACCGAAATCTGCGGCACGGTCTGTGAACTGCTCGGCGTACCCCACGACAAACCTGTGTGCCGGGAGCTGCTCAAGTGAACTCGATGATTCGTGGTAAATGGCTGGCAGCCCTGTGCCTGGTGCCCTTCGCGCTGTTCTTTATCGTGTTCGAAATCGCCCCGCTGGTCTGGGTGATGATCAACAGCCTGCAATCGGAAGAGTTCGGTTGGGGCGTTGCCAACTTCAGCAAGATCTTCAGTTCGAAGTTCTATCTGCAGGCGATCCAGTACAGCCTCGAGATCAGCTTCTGGTCCAGCGTGTTCGGCATCATCATCGCGGTGCTGGGCGCGTATTCGCTGCGCCGGGTCGACTCGAAGTTGCGCAATTTCGTCAACGCCTTCGCCAACATGACCAGCAACTTTGCCGGTGTGCCATTGGCCTTCGCGTTCATCATTTTGCTCGGGTTCAACGGCAGCTTCACCATCATGCTCAAGCAGGCCGGGATCATTCAGGACTTCAACCTGTACTCGAAAACCGGGCTGATCATTCTCTACACCTACTTCCAGATTCCGCTCGGCGTGCTGCTGCTCTACCCGGCATTCGACGCCCTGCGCGAAGACTGGCGCGAGTCCGCTGCACTGCTCGGCGCCAACGGCTGGCAGTTCTGGCGCCACATCGGTCTGCCGGTGCTGACTCCGGCACTGCTCGGCACCTTCGTGATCCTCCTGGCCAACGCCCTCGGCGCTTACGCCACGGTGTACGCGCTGACCACCGGCAACTTCAACGTGCTGCCGATCCGCATTGCGGCAATGGTTTCCGGGGACATTTCGCTTGATCCGAACATGGCCAGTGCGCTGGCCGTGGTGCTGGTGGCGTTGATGACCATCGTGACCGTCGTGCATCAACTGCTGTTGAAGAGGAGCTACCATGTCTCGCGCTGAATCCGGCCCGGCCGGCATCTACCACCGCGTCGTGGTCTACCTGCTGTTCGCCATCCTGCTGCTGCCGCTAGCGGGCACGCTGGTGTACTCGATTGCCAGCAGTTGGTCGGCGACCATCCTGCCCAGCGGTTTCACCTTCAAGTGGTACATCCAGTTGTGGAGCGATCCACGCTTCCTGCACGCCTTCGGTCAGTCGCTGCTGGTCTGCGTCGGTGCACTGATTCTGTCGGTGGTGTTGATCCTGCCACTGCTGTTCGTGGTGCATTACCACTTTCCGAAACTCGATGCGCTGATGAACATCCTGATCCTGCTGCCGTTCGCGGTGCCGCCAGTGGTGTCGTCGGTAGGACTGTTGCAGCTCTATGGTTCCGGGCCTATGGCGATGGTCGGCACGCCGTGGATTCTGATCGGATGCTACTTCACCGTGGCGCTGCCGTTCATGTACCGGGCGATCACCAACAACCTGCAAGCGATCAACTTGCGAGACCTGATGGACGCCGCCCAACTGCTCGGCGCCAGTACCTTTCAGGCGGCGATCCTGGTGGTGCTGCCGAATCTGCGCAAAGGCCTGATGGTCGCATTGCTGCTGTCGTTCTCGTTTCTGTTCGGCGAATTCGTATTCGCCAACATTCTCGTCGGCACCCGCTACGAAACGTTGCAGGTTTATCTGAACAACATGCGTAACAGCAGCGGTCACTTCACCAGTGCACTGGTGATCTCCTATTTCCTCTTCGTGCTGGTCCTGACCTGGGTCGCCAACATCTTGAACAAGGACAAAAGCGAATGAGCTATGTCAGCGTCCAACACCTGCAAAAAAGCTACGCCGGTACCGCGGTGTTCAGCGATATCGACTGCGAAATCCAGAAGGGTGAATTCGTCACCCTTCTCGGCCCCTCCGGTTGCGGCAAGTCCACGCTGCTGCGTTGCATCGCCGGCCTGACGGCGGTCGATGGCGGCAAGATCCTGCTTGATGGCGTCGATATCGTGCCATTGACCCCGCAAAAGCGCGGGATCGGCATGGTATTTCAGAGCTATGCGCTGTTCCCCAACATGACCGTCGAGCAGAACGTCGCGTTCGGCCTGCGCATGCAAAAGGTCAACGCCGACGACAGCCACAAACGCGTCGCCGAAGTGTTGAAACTGGTTGAACTGAACGACTTCGCCAGCCGTTATCCGCATCAGCTCTCCGGTGGTCAGTGCCAGCGTGTGGCCCTCGCCCGCTCGCTGGTGACTCGACCTCGCCTGTTGCTGCTGGACGAACCACTGTCGGCACTGGATGCACGGATTCGCAAACACCTGCGCGAACAGATCCGGCAGATCCAGCGCGAACTCGGCCTGACCACGATCTTCGTCACACACGATCAGGAAGAAGCGCTGACCATGTCAGATCGCATTTTCTTGATGAATCAGGGAAAAATCGTACAAAGCGGCGACGCCGAAACCCTGTACACCGCGCCGGTCGATGTCTTTGCCGCCGGGTTCATCGGCAACTACAACCTGCTCGACGCCGACAGCGCCTCGAAACTGTTGCAACGGCCGATCAACCACCGCATCGCGATCCGTCCGGAAGCCATCGAACTGAGCCTCAACGGCGAACTCGATGCACAAATCCGCAGCCATAGCCTGCTGGGTAACGTGATCCGTTATCGGGTCGAAGCACGCGGTGTGGAATTGGTGGTGGACGTGCTCAACCGCTCTGCGGCAGACCTGCACCCGGACGGCCGACGTCTTGCACTTTCCATCGATCCGACGGCCCTGTGTGAGGTAGCCTGATGACTTTGCTGACGTTGAAGAGAGAATCGTACTGATGGCCCTGGCAATTTTTGATCTGGACGAAACCCTGATCCACGGCGACTGCGCCACCCTCTGGAGCGAGCAGATGGGGCGCCTGGGCTGGGTCGACCCCGAGTCGTTCATGCGCAAGAACAACGAACTGATGGACGCCTACAGCCATGGCAAATTGCGCATGGAAGAGTACATGGACTTCAGCCTGGAGCCGTTGATCGGTCGCACGCCGGAAGAAGTCGATCACCTGGTCGGCCCGTGGGTGGAAGATTTCATCGAGCCGATCATCTTCAGCGATGCGACCAAAACCATCGCCGCTCATCGCAAGGCGGGTGACCGGATTTTGGTGATCTCCGCCTCGGGCACGCACCTGGTCCGACCGATTGCCGACCGACTGGGTATCGACGAGATTCTGGGGATCGAACTGGAAGTCGCGCATGGCGTTTACAGCGGGCACACCGTCGGTACCTTGACCTATCGCGAAGGCAAGATCACCCGGTTGCTGGAATGGCTGGATGCTGAGGAAGAAAATCTGGAAGGCGCGAGTTTTTATTCCGACTCACGCAATGATCTGCCGTTGCTGCTGAAGGTCGATTTCCCGCATGTGGTGAACCCGGACCCAGTGCTGCTCGAGCACGCCGAAAAGGCCGGCTGGCCGATCCATCTCTGGAAGTGACAAAGATTTAATGTAGGAGTGAGCCTGCTCGCGATAGCGGTTTATCAATCAGCATTGATGTTGACTGAATAGACGCAATCGCGAGCAGGCTCACTCCTACAGGGTTTCAATGCTGTCAGCTCAGGCTTTCGTCAATCACCAACACCACTTTCCCCGAAACGGTATTACTCGCCAGTTCGGCAAACGCCGCCTCGGCATCCTTTACCGGGAAGCTCTTCGCCAGTTGCGGGCGCAGTCGCCCTTCAGCAAACAGCGGCCATACATGCTGGCCCAGATCACTCAGCAGATCAGCCTTGAATTGATCATCACGACTGCGCAACGTCGAACCCAGCAACTGCACCCGCTTGGCCAATACCTGCGCCAGGTCCAGTTTCGCTTCGCGACCGCCCATCAAACCGATCAACACCCAACGGCCGTCCAGCGCCATCAACTTCAGATTCAGCGCCGAATAATTGCCGCCGACCGGATCGAGGATCACATCGAACGGGCCGAAATCGCGCAGGCCCTCCAGATCATCGGTACGCACTACGCCGCCCTGGGCTCCCAGCGCTTCACAGTAAGCCAAACGCTCAGCGGAGCCGACGCTGACCCAGCACGGGTTGCCAAATGCCTTGCACAGCTGAATAGCGGCTGAACCAATTCCACTTGCTCCGGCGTGCAAGAGAACTTTCTCACCCGGTTTGAGCGCAGCCAGCTGAAACACATTCAGCCAGACCGTTGCATAAACCTCGGGTAATGCTGCGGCCTCGATCAGCGACACACCTTCGGGAACCGGCAGCACGTGCCGTCCGTCGACGACCACCTCTTCAGCCATCCCGCCCCCGGCCAGCAAGGCGCAGACGCGGTCACCGACCTGCCAGGAAGACCCGGCGCCGACCTCGCTGATGACCCCGGAGCACTCAAGACCGAGCACCTGACTCGCCCCTGGCGGCGGTGGATAAAGACCTGCCTTCTGTAATAAATCGGCGCGATTGAGTCCGGCTGCCGACACTCGAATGCGAACTTGTCCTACATCACACGTAGGACTCGGCTCTTCAACCCATGCCACTTGACCTTCAACGCCTTGCAATGCCTTCACAGTGCCTCCATAGTGAGTCTGGACTGAGCCCGAAGCTGTAGCGCCGGGCTTTTTGCATTATGCGACCGGCTCTCGTAGATCCGGCGACTTCAAAGACGGCCTAATATGCGTTATCAATTGTCCCCGCGTCGAATCAGCATGAAGCATTTGCTCCCAAGCACCGCCCTCGCTCTTTTCATCGGTATCGGCCTGTTGCCGGTATCGGGCAGTTCATTCGCAGCCAACAGCTGGGACAACTTGCAGCCTGATCGCGATGAAGTGATCGCCAGTCTCAACGTCGTCGAGTTGCTCAAGCGTCACCACTACAGCAAGCCGCCGCTCGACGATGCGCGCTCGGTGATCATCTACGACAGCTACATCAAGCTGCTGGATCCGTCGCGCAGCTATTTCATGGCCAGCGACATCGCCGAGTTCGACAAGTGGAAGACGCAGTTCGACGACTTCCTCAAGAGCGGCGACCTCAACGCCGGCTTCACCATCTACAAGCGCTATCTGGATCGCGTCAAATCGCGTCTGGACTTCGCCATTGCCGAGCTGAACAAAGGCGTCGACAAGATGGACTTCACCACCAAGGAGACCTTGCTGATCGATCGCAAGGACGCCCCTTGGCTGACCTCCACCGCACAACTGGATGACCTGTGGCGCAAACGCGTCAAGGACGAAGTGCTGCGGATGAAGATCGCCGGCAAAGAGCCGAAGCAGATTCAGGAAACCCTGACCAAGCGCTACAAGAATCAATTGTCGCGTCTGGATCAGACCCGTCCGGAAGATATCTTCCAGGCTTACATCAACACCTTCGCCATGTCTTACGATCCGCACACCAACTATCTGTCGCCGGATAACGCGGAAAACTTCGACATCAACATGAGCCTGTCCCTCGAGGGCATCGGCGCCGTGTTGCAGAGCGACAACGACCAGGTCAAAGTCGTGCGTCTGGTGCCTGCCGGCCCGGCCGACAAGACCAAACAGGTTGCACCGGCCGACAAGATCATCGGCGTGGCCCAGGCCAACAAAGAGATGGTCGACGTGGTCGGCTGGCGTCTGGACGAAGTGGTCAAACTGATCCGCGGCCCGAAAGGCACCGTGGTGCGTCTGGAAGTGATCCCGGCCAGCAATGCGCCGAACGACCAGACCAGCAAAATCGTGTCGATCACCCGTGAAGCGGTGAAGCTCGAAGACCAGGCCGTGAAGAAGTCCATTCTCAACCTGAAACAGGACGGCAAGGACTACAAGCTCGGCGTGATCGAGATCCCGGCCTTCTACCTCGACTTCAAGGCATTCCGTGCCGGCGATCCGGACTACAAGAGCACCACTCGCGACGTCAAGAAACTCCTGACCGAGCTGCAGAAAGAAAAAGTCGACGGCGTGGTCATCGACCTGCGCAACAACGGCGGCGGTTCCCTGCAGGAAGCGACCGAGCTGACCAGCCTGTTCATCGACAAGGGCCCGACCGTACTCGTGCGTAACGCCGATGGTCGCGTTGACGTGCTTGAAGATGAAAACCCGGGTGCGTTCTACAAAGGCCCGATGGCGCTGCTGGTCAACCGCTTGTCCGCTTCGGCTTCGGAGATTTTCGCCGGCGCCATGCAGGACTATCACCGTGCGCTGATCATCGGTGGCCAGACCTTCGGTAAAGGCACCGTGCAGACCATTCAGCCGCTGAACCATGGCGAACTGAAACTGACCCTGGCCAAGTTCTACCGGGTATCCGGCCAGAGCACCCAGCATCAGGGCGTACTGCCGGACATCGACTATCCGTCGCTGATCGACACCAAGGAAATCGGCGAGAGCGCTCTGCCGGAAGCCATGCCTTGGGACACCATCAAGGCTGCGATCAAGCCGGCAGCAGATCCGTTCAAACCGTATCTGGCTCAGCTCAAGTCCGAGCATGACACTCGCACCGCCAAGGATGCCGAGTTCGTGTTCATCCGCGACAAGCTGGCGCTGGCGCAAAAACTGATGGAAGAAAAAACCGTCAGCCTCAATGAAGCCGACCGTCGTGCCCAGCACGCCGACATCGACGCCAAGCAACTGGTGATGGAGAACATCCGTCGCAAAGCCAAAGGCGAAGAGCCGCTCAAAGAGCTGAAGAAAGAAGATGACGACGCCCTCGCGGCCGCCGAGCCGGACAAGGTCAAACCAGAAGACGATGCCTACCTGAGCGAAACCGGGCGCGTTCTGCTGGATTACCTGAAGCTGAGCAATCAGGTGGCAAAGAAGTAAGGTGATGGCAATTTAATGCTGACGATCCCCGGATCGTCATCAAACAGTCATCATTCTGTCGTGCAATAAAGGACTGGGAGCCTCTCTTGAAAAAGAGCGCTCCCAGTCCTTTTTTTATCGCCAGAGATTGCCATGACCACGACCGAACAGCTGAGTGCTTTGAGCTCGATCCTGACTCAAAGCGGTTTACACAGCCTGTTTCAGCCGATCATTTGTCTTTCTGAACGACGCATACTCGGCTATGAAGCCCTGACTCGCGGCCCGTCCAACAGCCCGCTGCACTCGCCTATCGCACTGTTCGCTGTGGCGCGTCAGGCCGGGCGCCTGAGCGAACTTGAGATCGCCTGCCGTCAGAGCGCTTGCCGCCGTTTCAACGAACAGCAACTGCCGGGCAAACTGTTTCTCAACGTCTCGCCTGAGTCCCTGCTTGAAGCCGCGCACCAACCGGGACGCACGCTGCAACTGCTACAGGATTTCGGTATTCCGCCAAGCCAGGTGGTAATCGAACTGACCGAGCAGACGCCTATCGATGATTTTCAGTTGCTGCAAACCGCACTGCATCACTATCGGGCGATGGGTTTTTCCATCGCACTGGATGATCTTGGCGCCGGCTATTCGAGCCTGCGCCTGTGGTCGGAGCTGCGACCGGATTACGTGAAGATCGACCGGCATTTCATCGACGGCATTCATCAGGATGCCCTCAAGCGTGAGTTCGTCGGATCGATCCTGCAAATCGCCAAGGCCTCCCGGGCGCAGGTCATCGCCGAAGGCATCGAACTGCCCGAGGAACTGGCGGTGCTGACCGAGATGGGCGTCGATCTGGTACAGGGTTATCTGCTGGGCCGACCGCAGGAACATCCGCCGCGTGATGCGCGAGCAATGATGCCGAAACACGACACCAGCGCCGTGGCGCTGAATGACGAAGGCAGCGACCTCAGCGCCCTGCTCAACGATCAACCCGCCGTGCCCCGTGATACCCCGACCGCCACCGTACTGGAGGCCTTCCGCCGTCAGGCCAACCTCAACTCGCTGGCGGTGCTCGACGAACAAGGCCAACCATGCGGCATCGTCCATCGGCACTCGTTGTCCGACGCGCTGCTTAAACCCTTTGCCACCGACCTGTTCGCCCGCAAACCGATCAGCCGCTTGATGAACGACGACTTCCTCGCCGTGGAAATGAGCCAGTCACTGCAACAGGTCAGCCGCCTGATCACCAGCCGCGCCCGGCAACGCATCGAAGAAGATTTCATCATCACCCTCAACGGCGGCTACCTCGGCCTCGGCCGGGTGATCGACATACTGAAACTGATTACCGAACTGAAAATCCAGCAGGCCCGCTACGCCAATCCGCTGACCCTGCTGCCCGGCAACGTGCCCATCCAGCAATGCCTGACCCGGTTGCTGCAACAAGCTCGGGAGTCAGTGATCTGCTACGTCGACATCGACAGCTTCAAACCCTTCAACGACATCTACGGCTACGGTCGCGGGGACGAAGTCCTACTCTGCCTGGCGCAATGTCTGAACGAACGCGTCGACCCTTCCCGCGACTTCGTCGGCCACATCGGTGGCGACGACTTCCTGCTGGTCCTCGGCCCGGAAGAGTGGCGCAAACGCCTGAACCAACTGCTCGACGACTTCCAAAGCCAATGCCGCCGCTTCTACCGCCCCGAACACCTCGAGGCTGGCTGCTTTATCGCGCCGAACCGCCAGGGTGTGCGGCAGGAGTTTCCGTTGTTGTCACTGTCCATCGGTGTCGTACATTTGCACCCCGAGGCATGCGCAGAACTGGATGCGAGTCAGCTAGCGGAAATGGCTTCGCAGGCGAAGCATCATGCGAAGAATATTCCGGGGTATAGCGTGCATGTGATTGATAGCCTCGTGCATATGCGTGCGTACGAAACCCAGATCTGTGGCCACCGTTGATATCAAAAATCTAACAGCTACAGTAAATTTATTACGCGCCCTAGAAACAGCCGGAGATTGCAATTTTTCAACCTCTGGACAATCTCTATACTACTCTGCAATAGCTACCAAGCGTCCTGATCTTCTGCGGAGGCTCTTTCGAGATCATATTTCCAAACAATACCAGCGAGTCGAAAAATATCTTCAAAAAAAGCTCTTACGTCATCCATCTCATCCCATCCATAGGGAAAAGATGAGTAAGCTTCAGGATCGTACTTCAAGAGAGATGCGAAATCATAACTCTGATCAGCGAGGGCATCTTTGAGGCTTTTATATATGTAAAATTTATGACGATAGGTTTTATACGTAGGCAAACAATATTTCAGTATTATCACTTCCCTATCACACGCATTATTAGGATCAAGCTTTTCTAACTCTACCCCAAGAGTTTCCTCGCGATCATAGATATCAATCCCTCCCAAGAAAAATGCAGGTGAAGGGCTGAACAGTTGGCCATCATCTATATCAATAAACATTATAAATACCTACTTAATCGGATATAACGTAAATGGAATGCCAGTTACTTTATCAAATTTCATTTCAAATCCGTTCATTTCAATCAGCCTTGGGTTTTCTACGGACTTAGGATTTGGAATGTAACCTTCGCCTGCACCGGGGAGTCTCATCCTTACAATATCCGACTGCTGAGAATCCTTTCCTGTAAATCGTGGAAGTCCATTTTCAACTCTAGTTGTTCCAAGAGTGTACGCTTTCAACATGATTTCCCAATTATAGAACCTAGAGCTCGGATTACCCCTTAAGTTTTTCGGCGTCAATCCAGTGATAGGATCTGTCCCGTCAATTGCCCTTTTCTTGAACTTAGTGTTTAAGACTTCAGGGTCATGCTTCCCAACCATATGCATCTTCTGGCTATCGTTTAGTCTGACAAGCTCTTTTTTCGCTTGCTCGTTTGGAGTGAGCAATGTAGCCGGCAGCGCGGGCTCACCCTCATCAACCTTAGCCCCACCAACCCCACCCCGCACCTTACAACCCGGCTTATTCGGCGGCGGACAGTTGGAGTTCAACCCCAACGGATCAACCCACCCCGTCGGATTCGGCGTGTACTGGTACTGGTTCAGTCCACCCGCCAACTTCACCGGATCTGGCGTCAGATACCGTCCAACTCTCGGATCGTAGTACCGATGCCGATTGTAATGCAGCCCGCTTTCCGCATCGAAATACTGCCCCTGAAACCGCAGCGGCTGGTCGAGATAATCGTCCGCCGCCAAAGTCAGCGCAGCAACTTTGCCGTAGGCGTCGTACTGCGCTGACCAGACGATCTCGCCGCTGTAATCGGTCAACTCCAGCGGCGTACCGAGGTGATCGAGTTGGTAGTAAAACGGGCAGGCTTTCTTCGGGCCTTTGCCGTCGAGCAGGGCCAACGGGCGGAAGGTACCGGGTTCGTAGACGAAGCTGCGGTGTTGCGTCGGGCTGCTTTCGGCGACGAGGTGGTCGCCTTGCCAGAAGAACTCGGTGGTCTGGCCATCGACGGTCTTGCTGATACGACGGCCAAAAGCGTCGTAACGATAACTGGCAGTCTGGCCATCGGGTCGAGTCAGACCAATCAATCGATGCTGACTGTCGTAGCGATATTCGGTGACAAGCTTGTGCGCGGTACCCCGTCGCTCGCGAATCAGATTGCCGAAGGCGTCGTAGTCATAATGGCGATCACCCTGCATCAGCAGGCGGTTGCCTTTGATCTGCGAAGGCCCGGGGCGATCCTGCATCAGCAGGTTGCCGGCCGGGTCGTGGGCGAAGGACTCCGGCAGTTCGTCGCGCGAATGTCGCACGCGGATCAGCCGATCCATGGCGTCGTAGTAATAACTGCGCTGGCCATGGCGGCTGTCAGCAATGCTCGCCAGGTTACCGTTCACCGCATAGCTGTAATGGCGCAGGTACAACGACCGAGAAGTATCATTCACCGCATGTGCTTGCAGGCGGCCCTGTTCGTCATAGTGATAATGGCTGTGTAGCAAACCCTGTTGGCGTTGCTGCTCACGGCCAAACTCGAACTGGTGCGAGGTCAGTTGTGCGCCATTGAGATCAATCGCCGTCAGCGCACCACCTTTGGCATAGTGGTAATCAAGCTTGCTGTTGTCCGGCAGACGCATGCGCTGAAGCTGACCGCAAACGTCGTAGGCATAGCGCAACGTGCCCCAGCCCTGATGCTCGGTGATCAGCCGATCCTGCACGTCGTACTCGAAGGCCAGCGGATGATCCTGGCCGTCATCAACACCGATCAACCGTCCCAAACGGTCATAGCAAAATTCAACCTTGATCCCGTCCGGCAGCGTTTTGATCAGCAGACGCCCCGCTGAATCCCGCTCATACCCGGTGATCAGCCGCGAGCCGTCATCACCAAACTCGTTCTTCTCCAGCAGATGACCATTGAGGTCATAGGCGTACGCGGTGCGGCGTCCGTCGAAGCCGGTTTCCTGTCGGATCAATCCGCTCGGCGTGTAGTCCAGCCGATATTTCTCGCCGGACTCATTCTCGATCTCCGTGAGCAACAGCTGCGCATGGTCATAGCGGTAATGCACCCGCGTGCCGTCAGGGTTGATCCGGCGACTGACCAGATGCAGATCGTCGTCATATTCATAACGAGTGACATGCCCCAGCTCATCGCGCTCGGCGGTGACCTGTCCGTAAGCGCCGTAGCTGTAAGCGCGTGTGGCACCCGTAGGCAATGTCGTCTGAACCAGTCGGCCAACCACGTCCCATTGCTGACGAGTAATCGCGCCATGTTCGTCCTGCGTTGTGCTCCGCCGCCCTAGTGCATCGTAGGAAAAGCGCCGTACACCACCGTCAGGCAGGGTTTCTTCAACTAACTGCCCAAGATCGTTCCACAGCAACACATGGCGGCTGGTGTCCGGATAACGAATTGACAGCAACTGCCCACGGGCGTCGTAGTGGTAATGCGTGACCTGACCGTCAGGATCGACCGCTTCGGTGACATCGCCCTGAGCATTACGTCGGTAAGTCCAAACCGCATCGCCACGCGTACGGCTGTGCAGGAAACCGTTGCGATACTCGTAGGACGTTGGCGCATCGTCCGGTGGAATCAGCGCGATCAGCCGTCCGACATCGTCGTAACGGTATTCAGTGACCGCACCGAGCGCGTCCTGCTCCGCCGTCAAACGCCCCTGAGCGTCATACGCCTTGAGATGTTCGCCACCATTGGCCTCGACCTTGCGCACCAGCCGCGCACGGTCGTCGTGAACGTAAACCTCTTCGGTGCCATCAACGTAATGCACCGCGACACTGCCGGCGTCATCCCAGACATACCGCGTGTCCATCTGCGAAAACGATGCCCAATGCCGCACGCATCGCGCCGAAATCCCGGAACGTTCCCACTCCCAATAAAAACTGGCACCCCCGGCCAGTTGCCGTTGCAGGATGACGTGCGCGTCGTCGTAGTCGTAACGCTCGCTTTCTCCGGCCGCGTTGGTCGCTTCGATCAACCGGCGCGGGGCGTCGTAGCGGTAACTGACCAGCGTCTGCTCGGTCACCCAGGGCTCGGCGAGGTTCAGCGCCGGATCAAACCGCTGGTAGTCGACAGCAACCAACTGCGTCCGGTCGTAACGCAACAACAGCGCTCGACCAGCACCGTTGTCGAGGCGCGAAATCCTGTCAGACCGATCGCGAAACACCGTCAGACGATTGCAATACGAATCACTGATCGCCGTCAGCCGACCGACCCGAAAGTGATAAAACCGCGACTCGTCCCCGGCCAGCGCGAGGATCAATTCCTCCGGTTCATCCCCGAGAAAAATCGCCGCCCGCGACAGGCTGTTATGGATCGCCGGCCGTTCAACACTCGGCAACGGAAACCGCGTCCGGCGGTTCTCGTGATCGACCCAAACCACCGCGTCGCCATCAAACTCCAGCCGATGCGCCAGCGAATGGCTCCAGCCGAAACCCAGTCCGACATCCAGTTCAACAGCGCTGGTTCGATAAACGCGGGTGAAGTCGAACGGCAGCCGTCCATCCAGTGTGCCATCCGTCAGGGTCAGCAATTCCTCGCCGGTGACCATCGATACCGGGCAACCGTTGGTGCAGGTCAGCGGCCCACAGTCGGCACTGTCACCGTTAGGATTCTTCGCCTGATCAGGCGAGTCGTCGTGATGTTGGTTTTTCTTCAGCGCGGCATTGCGCTTGGCATCCCAGCGCAGTTGCATCCGGCCTTTTTTCACCCCGGCAGCAATGCCCCGCGCGGCGACAGTCTTGTAGCGGTCGACGTACTCGATAAAGGTACTGACGATGCCGAACATCGCCTTCACCAACCGTTTCACCGCTGCCAGCAGTTGCGCGCCGCGATCAGCCAGACGTAACGTCAGATAGGCAACCCCAGCTCCAGCGCCGACAAACGTCAGCACAACGCCGATCAGCACGTCGATCAGCAACTGCACAACGACCATCGATACCGCTTCAGCCGTTTTGCCAGCGATTTCACTGGGCGGCAGCATCTCCAGCCAGAGACTCGCACTGCGTAACAGCAGACACAGCGCGGCTTCGTCACTGACCAGCAGCTGGAGTTTCTCCATCATCTGCGGCGCAGTTTTCGCCAGTTCGATCAGATCATTCGCGGCACTCCCCAGGCGCTCGGCAAACTTGCCGGGGTCCTGAAGAATCTCCGACAGCAATCCAATGCTGTCCCACACGCCCTCAATCGCCGCCCAACTGCCCGCGAACATGCCATTGCCTGCCGCTGTCGCCACCGACTGCGACCACTGCGGTTTAAACGTCTGCCACTCACCGCGCAGCCAGCCATCCAGTTGACCGGTCAGGCCATCGTAGGAAGTGAAAAGCTCTTCGAGCTGCTCCGGCGTGACCTCGCTGCGCACCAGCACCCGATAAAACTTGCCGGGTGTGCCGCTGAATGAACCTTTGCCTTGCGCATCGAGAGTTACAGGGGTGACCTCGCCCCCATCCATCGCCACCACATCGACGACGATGTCACCCAGCGGAATGTCATACAGCGACTCGAACTTGCTCTCGATCTCCATCTTCTTGTCCGCAGGGCACTGAACGACGCTGGAGAAGAAGTTGTCATCACCACTGCTGACGGCAGTGCTGCGGTCGCCGAAAACGATCACCCGCTCCATGCCCATCAGCGACGGCAAATCCGCTGCATGGCTGATGCGGTCAGCGCTCTGGCTGAACCAGTGTTTGAGTTGTTGGCGGTAGAGGCTGAGGGTGTCGGGAAAGCTGTCGAGTTCCTGCTCGATACGCGAGAAAGCGTCCATCAGCGCACGACGGGATGCGGGGCGGTATGAAATATCGGGTCGAACATGAACGTTCCCTCGCGCAGAAATTTAGGCGCGAGGACTTTGCGGGGGATCAGCTAGAAAATAAGTCAGGAAAGTAAGCGATTGCCGTAGGAAAAATCTGTAAACGCATCAACGGAATAAACGGGTAAATCAAAACGCAAACATGGCGTGAGGTTTCCCTCACGCCATGTTTATCGAACAGACCACAACAGGTTGATTACGCGGAGCCGCGAGCGCTCAATTCTTTCAGTTTGAGTTCGGCCAGCGGATGCCCGGCCTTGGCGGCCATATTCCACCAGCGCGCGGCTTCGGCAGCGTCCGGAGCTTTGCTCGGCGTACCCGCCAGGCTGATAACGCCGACCTGATAAGCCGCTTTGCCATCACCCGCCAGCGCTGCCAACCGCAGTAAACGTACGCCTTCCTCCCGCGCTCCAAGACCGACACCACGAAAGGTCAGGATGTGCCCGTAGAAGCTTTGCGCGCCTACATCCCCGAGGTTGGCCATGCGCGCAAACTGGCCTTCGAGCCAGCGCCAGCCGCGTGGCTGGCGGACAAACCACGACCAGTGAAACAACCGGCGAGCCAACCAATAACTGGCTCGCGCCTTGAGTTTTAAGAACACTCAGGCCTCCGCCGATTCCGGATACTCGTATTCAAAAACCCTGACCACTTCCGAGGCATGCCAGGAGGCTGCCGCAACGCCGTCGGATGGCCCGGAGAAACGCCCGAGACGTTCAACACATTCAAAAAAACCGGTGCGTGGTAAACGGCTTGCGCCCTGACTGATGACCAGCGAACTGCGCAACGGCTGTTCGGCCTTGGCATCGAGTGCTGCCAGATGCTCAAGTGCTGCGGTCAGGGTCTGCATCGCCGGCGTCGGCAATTGCAAACGTTCGAGCAAGGCCCTATAGGTTAAAAGATGACGCTGTCTGCGCGCCTGATCCAGCTCACCCAGCAATCCGTCCCAATGTTGACGACTGATGCGTACGCTCACGATTCGTCCCTCCAACCCGGCACCGTCAATTCCCAGGCCAGACTGCGGCGAATCGCGGCGTCGGGCTGACGCTCGCCACTTTCGATCATGGCCAGATAAGACGGGCTGATGCCTACCGTGCGGGCGAGCGCCTCAATGGCGATGCCCTTCCCTTCGCGCAAATTGCGTAGTTGATCCAGGCCCGGAAGAATCGGGTCCGGCGATGCCGCGAGCGGCGCTGGAGCCTGCCGCGCTGGTGCTTCGTTGATGCCTGCTGCTTTCAATAGAGCCTGATACTGAGCCCATGGCAAAACCGCATATTCGGGTTCGCCATCGCGTGCAATTATCTGAATATCCATGACTACCCCGTAGGACAACACCGCTTAGCGAGTCGGCACTTTTCCCTAGAAGTGTAATCCTAACAGCGGCTAAGGTCGCGGGGGCTATCAATCTGAATGCGCGCAGTGTGAATCAGGGCTTTTTTGGCCCCTGAAGTTGCAGTTGTTCCGGTGTATCGGGCAGACGCTCGACGACTGCGAGCTTTTCCGGTTGCTGGCGGTTGCGCCAGAGTCTGAAAGCACTGAGTTCATCGTCGAGGGTTTTCATCACCCAGGCGAGGACGGCGATGTCATCGAGCATGCCGAAAACCGGGATGAAATCCGGAATCGCATCCACCGGGCTGAGGAAATACATCAGGCCCGCTACCACCGAAATCATTGCTTTGGGGCTGATCGCACGATACTCGCCACGCCAGTACGCAAGGCACAACGCCTGCAACAGGCGCAGATCATCTTTGAGCTTGCCCAGCCGATTGCCTTGCGCGGCACCTTTGCTGGCGACTGCGAACAGCAAGGTCGGCAGACGCCCGCGAGCCAGCAGTCGTCCGGCCAGGGGCAGGAATCGAGCGAAATTCCACGGAGCTTTCATCTTTTCTTCCCGTTGAAATGTTATCCACACAAATTGTGGATAACCTTGTGAACAGAGCTGCATTTCAGCGCTGAAAGCCCCGTTTCATAAGGGCTGCGCTCAGATCGGGCGTTTTTTACTCACATAAAAAACCCCAATATTTCATTGACTTGGCGGCCAAGGGCGTCTAGCGCTGGCAGCCTCAAAGGCTATGACTGCTCTGACCGACTTCGGTTCGCTCTGTTTAACCCCACCGAAGCCCGGATGCAACAACGCCCCGCATAAGCGAGGCGTTGTTTTCAAAGCGGACGTTGCTTACTTGGCAGCAGCGTCTTCTTTGGCTGGGTCCTTGATGGCCAGCAGTTCCAGGTCGAACACCAGCACCGAGTTGGCTGGGATTGCCGGGCTTGGGGACTGCGCGCCGTAGGCCAGATCGCTAGGGATGTACAGCTTGTACTTCTCGCCAACGTGCATCAGTTGCAGACCTTCGACCCAACCCGGGATCACGCCGCTAACCGGCAGATCAATCGGGCTGCCGCGCTCGACGGAGCTGTCGAATACGGTGCCGTTGGTGAGCTTGCCGGTGTAGTGAACGGTCACTACGTCGGTCGGCTTAGGCTGTGGGCCGTCGGCTTTCTTGACCACTTCGTACTGCAGACCGGAAGCGGTGGTAGTCACGCCGGCTTTCTTGCCGTTTTCTTCGAGGAATTTCTTGCCGGCAGATGCCGACTCTTCGCTCATCTTGGCCATGCGCTCTTCAGCACGCTTTTGCAGCGCGGCGAAGGCTTCAACCAAGTCTTCATCTTTCAGCTTCTGTTCTTTCTTGCCGACGGCATCTTCGATGCCCTGGGCTACTGCTTTGGAGTCCAGATCATCCATGCCTTCCTGAGCAAGGCTTTTGCCCATGTTCAGGCCGATACCGTAGGAAGCTTTTTGCGCCGGGGTTGTCAGCTCTACGCTGGTCTGCGAATCACAACCCGCAAGTACCAGGCTAACCAGGGCTACCGCCGCCGCCAACCGATGCTGTTTCATGCTATATCCTTGTTCATGCGCCGAAAGGGCAATCGAGTAAAGCCGCGAGCTTATCAGGCCGCCACGACCAATGGCTACCGGCATGAGAGCAGGAATCTTCCGATAAGTTCATGGATTAAAAACCATTTGAGCAAAGGCACGATGAAGCTTCTGTCATCTTGGCCCGACACGGACCGATGAGCATTCCCCAACACTTGGCGTAATGGCCACTTGCCGCACCCGCACGACTGAGGCATAAACAGAGCAACAATTCGACAAGGATGTTTATCTTGCGCCTCTTATTCCGTGTGCTGATTCTGATGTTTTTGCTGCTGGGCCTCGTCCTGGCGGTGGTTCTGTACTACATCGCGAATCCGAAATTGCCCTTCTATACCCCGGTGCAACAGGTGCATTACCTGAACCAGTGGACCGAAGCGCAACGGCAAATCTATTACTTCACCCCGCAGGGCACGCAGGTCAAAGGTTTGCGTTATGAGTGGTTCCAGGCGCTGGAACTGCCGTTCTCGGAACAACGATTCGCGTCCCCGGAATACCTCGCACGCTTTGGTTTTCTGGTCGATCCGCAGCAAAAAACATCGGCAAACAATCCGGGAAATCTGCCGGTCGGTTTTGCCAGACATCAGAATTCCGGCAGTTCCGAGCAATATCTGGACATAACTTGTGCGGCTTGCCACACCGGTGAACTGCGCTTCAAAGGTCAGGCCGTGCGTATTGATGGCGGCTCGGCTCAGCATGTGTTGCCTTCCAGCGTTCCTACATTACGTGGTGGCAGTTTCGGACAGGCATTGGTGGCAAGTCTCGCGTCCACTTACTACAACCCATGGAAATTCGAGCGCTTCGCCCGCAACGTGCTCGGTGCTGATTACGAAGCGCGACAAGAACAACTGCGCAAGGATTTCAAGGTTTCACTGGATACCTTCCTGAAAGTCGCCTGGAACGACACCCATCGCGGCCTCTATCCCACCGAAGAAGGCCCGGGCCGCGCTGACGCGTTCGGACGGATTGCCAATGCGACGTTCGGCGACGCGATTTCCCCCGCCAACTATCGCGTGGCCAATGCTCCGGTGGACTACCCGCAACTGTGGGACATGTGGACGTTCGACTGGGTGCAGTGGAACGGTTCGGCCCAGCAACCAATGGCGCGCAACATCGGCGAGGCGCTAGGCGTTGGCGCCACCCTGAACTTCTTCGACGCGGATGGACAGCCACTGCAAGGCAAAGACCGATATGCCTCCAGCGTGCGTGTACGTGACTTGTACAAGATCGAAGAAACCCTGCAAAAGCTGCAAGCCCCGGCATGGCCCGAAGAGTTGCTCGGCGCTGTCGACAAACCACTGGCAGCCAAGGGACGCGTTCTGTTCGCAGAGAATTGCGCGGGCTGCCATGTCCCGCGCCAGACACAGGAAGGCGAGCGCTGGGTGCAGCATTTGCACATGTTGCCCGTGGAGGTCATCGGCACCGATCCCGGCGCTGCGGAAAACATCGCCAATCACCGTTTCGACGTGAGTGCGCTGCAATGGGATGTCGCCGAGCTTGAGCAAATGGACGTCAAGCTGCATCCAAAACCCAAGGAGCCGCTGGATCTGAGTCAATTGTCGGTGGCCAAGGGCCTGGCTTACGTCACCGCGTTTGTCGAAGACCGTGCCTACCGCGAAGCCGGAATCACTACGCCCGAAGAAAAAGCACAGCTTGATGGTTTCGGCCTGCCGATCGGCGTTCGCGAAAAGGTCGCTTATAAGGCGCGGCCATTGGCCGGGGTGTGGGCGACGCCGCCGTTCCTGCACAACGGCTCAGTGCCGAGCCTTTATCAATTGCTCTCGCCACAGGACGAACGCGCCAGCACGTTCTACAAGGGCAATTTCGAATACGACCCGCGCCACCTCGGTTATCGCACCGAAGCCTTCACCAACGGCTTCCTGTTCGACACGCGCATCACTGGCAATCACAACAGCGGTCATGAATTCCGCGCGGGTGAACGCGGTAAAGGCGTCATCGGCCGACTGCTGCAGCCCGAGGAGCGCTGGGCGTTGCTCGAATACCTGAAAGTGCTCGGCGGCCCGTTGGAGGCGCAATTGCCATGATCATGCCCACGTTCAAAAAGGAATTATCGTTGTTCGCACGACTGTGGCTGGGGCTCGGTCGTCTGATTGGGCGGATTTTTCTGTTTCTGACAGTCATCGGCCTGATCGGCTGGGCCGTGGCCACGGCGTGGTTTGCCTGGCAGCATCGCGGGCCGGTGTCGGCGCTGGAGCAGATCCCGCCCGGCGAAGCGGCCATGACTCAGGACGTGATCCAGACTGCCGTGCGCATCGTCGATCAACACCGCGAAAGCACTCGCTACCTGCGGGACGCTCATGCCAAGGCTCATGGTTGTGTGAAAGCCGAGGTTCAGGTGTTGCCGGAACTGGCACAGTCGCTGCGCCAAGGGGTTTTCAGTGAGCCGGGCAAAACCTGGCAGGCGCTGATCCGCCTGTCCAATGGCAACGCCTACCCGCAGTTCGACAGCATCCGCGATGCCCGGGGCATGGCGATCAAATTGCTCGATGTGCGCGGCCAGCCGCTACTGAGCGACCGCCAGGGACAGAACGAGCAGGA
Organism: Pseudomonas sp. NPDC087346; assembly: GCF_044744235.1. NCBI lineage: Bacteria > Pseudomonadati > Pseudomonadota > Gammaproteobacteria > Pseudomonadales > Pseudomonadaceae > Pseudomonas > Pseudomonas sp. NPDC087346. The sequence continues at coordinate 852 of NZ_JBIUXX010000064.1, read as the reverse complement.
TTTCGTGATGTTCAGTCACCCGAACTTCTTTGTCAGCGATGTCGCCGAGTATCGTCAGAATGTGGCGGCTCAGGCTGACGGCAAAAAGATCATGGCGTTTTTTCCGGGCTGGAATCCGCGTACCTGGGAGATCCGCCACTTATTCATCGCACTGGCGACACTGGCGCCACCACCGGAAAGTCCGACGCGTACCACCTACTTTTCGGTGTCGCCGTACAAATTCGGTGAGGCCAATGCCAAGTTTCGGGTGATGCCTGATCCGGACAATTGCCCGGCCTACACTTTGCCGCCGCAAAACCGTGATCTGCCGAACTTCCTGCGTAGCGCGTTGAGTCAGCAATTGTCGACCGATCGGGTGCCTGCGTGCTTTGTGCTGCAGATTCAGCGGCAGGATGCGAACAAGTACATGCCGATTGAGGACACCAGCATTGAGTGGCGTGAGCAGGATTCAGCGTTTGAAACTGTGGCGCGGATCACCCTGCCCCCTCAGGACTTCGACACCCCGGCGCTGAATCTGCAATGCGACAACCTGTCGTTCAATCCGTGGTTCGGGATTGAGGCGCATAGGCCGATTGGCGGGATCAACCGCTTGCGCAAAGCGGTATATGAGGCGGTGAGCGATTACCGGCATAGCCAGAACGCGGCTCAATAGGGTCTGCAGAGTTAACCTGTGGTGAGGGGATTTATCCCCTCACCACAGAATCTTCAGCAAATCGGGCAAAAGCCGAATCCCGGACAGCAAAAAGCCCGCACTAGGCGGGCTTTCTGTGGTGACCTGGCGTTCAGTGTTCCAGGTTACCGAATATGGCGCAGCGGACGGGACTCGAACCCGCGACCCCCGGCGTGACAGGC
>NZ_JBIUXX010000063.1:0-32829 GCF_044744235.1 Pseudomonas sp. NPDC087346 | reverse complement strand
CGTTATTCGGGCAAGGAGCGCGATGCGACCGGGTTGTATTACTACGGTTTTCGCTATTACGCACCGTGGCTGGGGCGCTGGATCAATCCGGATCCAGCGGGAACCATCGATGGGCTTAATCTGTATCGGATGGTCAGAAACAATCCGATTGCCCTGTTTGATACGGATGGCTTGGCTTCGGACGATGAGGGTGAGCCCGCTCCCCTGAGCGTTGCTGCGAGACGGAAGCTTTTTTCTGCCCCGGCCGCTAACGCCTCGACTTCAGGTGGGTCTTCTAAGCGCTCGGCTCCTGCCTTGGTAACAAAACCGCCAGTAGCTACAAAACCTGTCGTTTCGACGCCTTCTCGGACTGTCCCGCCTCCTCCGACTCCAGCGACAACGAACCCGCCTCTGCAAGCCCCGGCAGTCGCGTCTAACAGTCAACCGTCTCCTATAGTGTTATCCACAGCGGATGAGCAAACAACACTTCCTTCCTATGCTGCCAGCTCACTCGCTGTAGGTAAACATCAGTTGATGCTTACTTCATCGGGTAGTGTCGTGGCCATGAGAGGGGACAATCGTACCCCTGAACAGATCCGTGCAGCAGGCGGTTTTTTCCCCAGGGATAACAGAGGACTCGCAATCAAACAGGAGTTCAAGCAGGAAGTGAAGATCAAAGGAATTAACACCAAATCCCAGGAGCACGTTAGAAACCCCGTTCCAGGTTACGTATCCACCGGCATGAATGAAGAATCAGGTGGATATGGTGACAGCAGAGCCTACCTGTACCGGATGGAAATTCCGGGTTTGAGAGAGCAGGTTATTAATGATCAGACAATGGGGCTCGAGCCTCCCTTCACTTTCACTCCCCGAAAAAATATGGATGCCCGATTGTTGATGAGTGGTGCCACGCTCGAACAGTCCGAATTTGTAGCGGTGATTCCAGGTATGACTGTGGAAATGACGTTTATCACCCCGATCCCGAGCGCCAACATTGTCGCCTTCAGAGCAGCCAGAAGTAAGCAATGGGAGTCATTTCATTAATGAACGTCTACTTGTAAAAAAGCCCCGCCCAACCCACTGCGGATAGGGGGACGCAGCGGACTGGGCAGGGGCTTCTTGTTTTACTGCGCAATGATTTTCACCGACATGTCGCGTTCGATCGGGGTGGCGCACCCGTAAATATCTTCAAGCCGTGCGACTTGTAGGGGCTAATGATTCCGGACACCCGTTTAGGCGAGAATACTCGCCAGATCAAGGTGCCTGATGAGCAAACAACGCCGTGTGTTATCTGCTGAATTCAAGCGCGAGGCTGCTGAGTTCGTACTCAAGCAAAACTACAGCTATATCGACGCCAGCCGTTCACTCGACGTCGGCGAGTCAGCTCTGCGCTGCTGGGTTGATCAGGTTCAGAAGGAGCGCCAAGGCGTCACTCCGCTGAGCAAAGTATTGACCCCGGAACAGCAGAAAATTCAGGAGTTGGAAGCTCGGATTACCCGCCTTGAACGGATAAAATCGATATTAAATCTATGGTCACCCCCGTTTTTGCAATGTTGATTAATGGGCGAAGTGTTTGGCTTGCTTAATCTATCCTGCGTCTGTATGAAGGGATGCCCACGCCATGATGAGAGTCGCGCCTGACGATCCTGAAAAGGCTAACGGCTTCTTGCAGAAGCGATTTTTAAAGCAGGTTCTTCGCTGGGCCGGTGGACCGTTCACGTCATCCATTGTTCAGCTATCGCAAAACCTGAAAGTGGTTCGTGGCACTAGAACAACAGCCGAGTCAGATAGCCACGGCATCTGGCCCTGCATTAAATACGCCATGACCAGCTGAGATCGAGCCAGTTTGTTGGCCAAGGCACAGGCCACCACGTTCGAGTGTCGTCGTATCAGCAGCGGGCGAACCCCATCTGCCAACGCACCATGCTTGATCTTCAATTGCTGAAGATAAACTCGAGCACACTGAACCCATAATAGCCTGAAATTTTTGTCACCGCGCTTGCTGACTCCAAGCAAAGTGGCCTTGCCCCCGGTGCTGTATGCCTATCCGGTGTATTCGAAAATAAAATCAGGCCGTGGTAGAGTTATATTCACTATTCCCTCAGGTTTGAGTATTCCCGGAGTCTGTATGTCCTTAATTAATGATTACCGCGCCACTGAAGACGCCATTAAGCAACTGCAAAAAAAGCTCAATGCCTTAGAGGATGACCCCGCTTTTCTCACCGAAATGGAATTCGAAGAGCGTTTGCGTGCACTGATGGGCGAGTACAGTAAAAGTCTGCGGGACATTATCAAGATTTTAGCCCCAGAAAGAGCTGTGTCGATAGCAGAGCCTGTATCAACCCGTAAGCACCGAATCGTAAAGGTTTACCGTCACCCCGAGTCGGGCGAAGTGATTGAAACCAAGGGGGGCAATCATAAATTGCTCAAAGCTTGGAAGCAGCAGTATGGTGCGCAAACGGTTGAAGGTTGGCTGGACCAGTAAAGGTAGCGCAACATGATACGCGTTTGATCCTGGTTAGATCGTGCTCGCCATAGTGGGCGTTCGTGATGGATATCCACGGATAGTGCTCAAGGATACCGCCCTGATCGCCAGCGAAACCGTTCAGGGCGACGTTCATCATGGCTTAGGCAGGGCAGGGGGCTGAGAGCTCTCTTTAGTCCGCTCGCGAGCGGCGAACTTGATTGCATTTTCAGTGGCGATCAATCGTGCTCGGGCGACTTTAATTTTCAAGGCGCGTGCCGCCGCCCCGATTGTTTTGCCAGTTTCTGCCTGTTTTTGCAGAGCAGGCGCTAGTTTGGCTCGCTCCTTCTGCAACTGAAGGTGATGAGCGGAAACCAAACCAGGCATGGTTTGCCCACTGAGGCCGGACGGAATTTTTTGGACGGTATGTCCTGCCGCAAAATACTCCTCTATTTGCTGTTCCAAGGTAGTAAAAGTAATTTCGCGCGGGTGAGGTTTGGACTCGCTGCTCACTGACCCTTTCCTGTTGAGTTTTTACGAATGCTGTAAAGCGTTTATGGCTGAGGTGTAGGAGGCTGATGGCGATGGATGTATCCACGCTCTGAGAGGGTATCGTACCTAGGTATATTAAATACAACGCCTTGGCTGAGGGCTGTAGGTAAATACTGAAATCATCTCAGCAGCACCCGAGAGGGCGAGTGCTGCGACGACCTCTGCGATATGGTGAGCGCGTCACGGAGCTTAAGGGCTGTGCGCGGTGCGATGGTGTTGTTTCGATGCTATGTGTTCCTATAGCGCACGTCTTTTGCGAGGTTGGCCGATACGGTCCTACGTAATAGGCCGATTGAGATAACAGGACTTAGTCTGTGCTTATCCGCCATCACCCGCGTGCTGTCACCTATCGCTGTCCGCCGCGTTCAAACGCATATAAATCAGGATTTCCCTACAGCAAAAGTTATGTAGGCCCAAGCATAATATCCCTGTCACTTGTTGAACACTCACGCGCGACGCGGCTACTTTCAAGTCGGTTAGGTAGTCATCTCGTTCAGTAAGCGGCCTCATCGTAATCCTTTTTCCCTGTATTTCCCTCTCGGGATACAGGGTTTTTTTTGGCATTTGGTTTGGCGCGGACTCATTGTGATACCGCACTCCTAAGCGGTGTATGAAAAGTACTGTCGCAAACACCGCATGGCGCAAGCCAGTGAGTCCATTGCGCCAAAACCTTTCGCCAGCTTGTCGTAGCGCATACTGATCCGTCGATTCTCTTTCTGCCTATCACCGGCTGCATCCGGTAGCGGTCGCAATAGCGCCGAAGGTGTTCAGCATCGTAGCCCTTGTCCGCCAAAGCCAGCGACAGCGCTTGTGAGGTCGCCCCCTCGGGCTGTTTGGGGCTTGAACCTGGCCAAGCAACGGCTGTGCATGAGTAATATCGCTGGCCTGTTCTTGGTCGTGAGGCCGTCGTGACTACGGCCTCACGCATGATCTCGCGGTTCTTCAGGGCCCCTTTTTCCGGTGCCGGAAGAGGCTCAGATTGCACATACTGCGGTGGAATCGATCATCCAGGTATCCGGATCAATCAACCCTTGTTCGTTGGGCCTGACATGCGGCGCTTGAGTATCGAGTCAAAGGTGCCTCGATTATGCCAGTCACGAAAGCGCTGAATAACCGTCGACCAGGTGCCGAAACGCTCAGGCATATCGCGCCATGAGGCGCCTGAGCGGAGCACCCACAAAATGCCGTTGAGCATCAAGTGGTTGTCGTTTCTTGGGCGTCCCGTTTTCTGATCCCCGATGAGTGAGAGATCTTCAATCATTTCCAGGATGCATCGCTGAGCTCGTATCGCTTGGCCATCAGAGTCTCCTTCGTTTGATGGCGACGATTTTACCCATTTCGGTGTTTCAAGGGGTTTCGTACAGAGCCTAGAGTAATAAAAATTATCAAAACATCTGTGGACGAGGTAGATGGACCTGAGCCGACGCCAAAGCCAAGGTTGTTGAACCAACTCCGGGCGGGTCGGCAACAGTTTGGAGTATGCCAATGTTCGGATCGTTTTGGCCAAGGTTAATTTTCCAAATGAAGCCGCGTGAAAAAGTAATCCGCTGACGCTATATCGCCATGGCTCCAGGCGAGGTTTAAACATTCACCTCTTTAAAGCTAAGTGTCAAGTGACTTCTAACTACTTGCTGCATGCAGTCGGATCAAGTGCAGATCGAAGCGACCTCGGTTTAAATTAAATTTACGAGAGGATCAGGAATTCCCTACAGTATTACGGAGTCCGGGTGTCGTACAGTGAGAAAAAGGAGGTCTGAAAATTTATCTGGTTAGTTTGCTTTGGTACTTATATGCGAGTGATGACGGATTTACGGGCAGCGATACAATATTTATCAACTCTTGAGACCCGGAGAGGTTCCATGGAAAACAAAGTCCTTATTGTAGATGAGCATCCGGTTATGAGCTTGGCATTAACCTCCTGGCTCAAGCAACATGGGTTTAACGTTGTCGCTCAAGCGTGCAACGGGATTGAAGCCATGCAGTTCATTAGTGAGCATAAACCTCATGTTGTGCTCATGGAGATTGATATTCCTTGCTTGAATGGTTTTGTGGTCATTGAACGCATCAGGCTGCTGGACATGCCGGTTAAAACTATCGTCTTCTCTGCACAGAATTCGCGATTCGTCATCATCAATTGTGTTTTGGCGGGGGCGTACGGATTTGTCAGTAAGACTGAAGACGGAAATGTTCTGCTCAGTGCGATACGGACCGTACAATCCGGCCTGAAGTATTATCCTGACTGGGTTCAGCAGGAGGGACGATTGAACGTGACAGGCGACCCGATGGGCAGGCTTTCCTCGCGAGAGCGTCAAGTGCTCCAGCTGTTAACTCAAGGCCTCAGTAATAATCAGGTGGCGGCACGCATGCAGCTAAGTTGTAAAACCACCAGCACTTTCAAGGTTCGCGCACTCAAAAAATTAAATGCCAATACGTTGATGGACTTGCTCAATCGTACTAAATAGAGGCCTTATATTTGAGTGAGCACTTTTGCCTCATGCGCGTGCGCGATTAATTAAAAGAGGCTTGGGCCGTGCCTGAAATGTTGGAGTGCTTCGCATGGGGCACGCATCCGTTGCGTGTGATGCCACAAAGTAGGTTGTGAGGCTCGTAACCTGCGATGCAGTACCGGGCAACACACCTCAGGTGTCGACCGGCAATGCACATTTTTAACGGACTCCCGACTCTTCCAGGTTTAGGTCTTGATCGATTACCTAACCTCAGCTTATTTGGCTATGCGCTCAACCTTTCGGTAACCGCCTCCTGCAATTGTGTTATTGCGACGCGTACTTCAATCGCGCTTCTGATAGTTTCTTCCTCCGCCAGTTCGTTATGGTTTTGTTGCTCATAGATTTCTGCTGCTTCGATCAGTACCTGGGCGCCGACCATGCGTGCCGCGCCTTTGAGACGGTGCACCAAGCGTGCGAGGTCTTGCCATCGCTTGGTCGACAGGAACTCATCAAACTGTTTTAGATCAAGGCAATTGGTGGCGTACAAACTATCGAGTAGTAAGCGCTCCACGGCTGGATCACTTCCGGTGAGTGAGTTGAATGTAACCAGGTCTAATACTGCGGATTTTGGCGTAACGAGAGAAGAGGTGATCCTCATCGGGTTGGTCTCAACGGGCGTCCCGCTCAGGCAAGTTTTGAGCATCTCTAAGCTGACCGGCTTGAACAGGCAATCATTCATGCCCTCAGCCAGACAGCGCTGTCGCTCTGATACTTGTGCATTGGCGGTAAACCCAATGATAGGGCCTGGGAGGCGTCCCGATGCGTGTTCATCCTCGCGAATGAGGCGGGTCAGTTCATAGCCATCCATTATCGGCATATGGCAATCGGTGATCACCACATCAAAAGGTTCTTGCTTCATCAGATTAAACGCCTGAAGGCCATTTTCTGCCTCTTTTACGGTATGCCCGAGCAGTACCAACTGGTGCCATAGCAACAAACGGTTGGCCGGATGGTCGTCAACCAGCAAGACCCGTAGCGCTGACCGTTGACTGATGCTCTTGCTGCTGGCTTCTGAACTGGCAGCGTCCAGTGCTGGTGCGTTAAGCATTAGCTTGATTCGTGTCCCCCGCTCAGGGGTGCTGGAGAGTTGCAAGCTGCCTTTCATCAGCTCGATCAACTGTTGACAGATGACTAACCCTAACCCGGTACCACCCCGATTGTTCTCGGGCCCACTGATCTGACTAAATGGTTGAAACAGCAATTTCAGGTTCTCGGAAGAGATACCAATACCCGTATCTTCCACGACAAACCCCATCTGTAATTGGGCTCCCACCTGCTGAACGTGCAAGGAGACTTTGACTCCCCCTCGATCCGTGAACTTGATGGCATTATTGAGTAGGTTGAACAGCACCTGCTTCAAGCGCGCTCCGTCAATCCAGGCATCACTGGCGGAGTCGAGCTGAAAGTCCAGTGTCAGGTATAGTCCTTTCTGATCTGCCAACCCATGGAAAACCCGTCCGACGCTTTCCACGAGCTCCTTGGGATTATTGCGTTGCGGCTCTAAGATCAATTTGCCAGCCTCGATCTTGGATAAATCAAGAATCTCACCAATTAAAAACATCAGGGCGTTGGACGATGAGTGGGCGGCCTCAATCGTCGTACGGTCCCATTCTTCCCCCTTGTCGACTCGGGCCAGGGTCACCTCCAACAGCCCAATGATGGCGTGCAGCGGGGTGCGAATCTCATGGCTCATGACGGTCAGAAAACGAGTCTTCGCCTCACTGGCCTGCACCGCCTGATCTCGCACGGCATACAGCTGATGGAGAAGGTGCTCGGTGTCGGACATGTCAATCCAGCCCATGAGCAAGCCGATGCAGCGTCCACTAGCGTCTCTATGCGGTACTACCCACTGGCGATAATTGCGCAGCACTTCGTTAATTCTAAAGGCAATCAGGCACACGCTAGGCTCGTTAGCCTCTAACAACGTCTCGTACGTGTGCTTCGGATCGTTCTCTTGAACACCCTTCAGTCCTTGAACCTCTTCCCACTTATGTCCAATGACGTCGGCGGCCTGTAAGCCAAACACGTCGTAAAAGGCGTCATTGCACAATAAGAATGTCCCGTTGAGATCGCGCATGACCACAGGTTGAGGAAGACCGTCCAGCAGGGCACTGCGAAATGCTTGGCGCCCCTTTTCGGCTTGACTTCGAATACGTCGAAAAACGGAATAGACGAACCACATCAGGAGCATGCCGATGACCGTGCCTGCGACAATGGCGAACCAGCGCAGCCGTCGCTCATAGTTGCTCCACGCATTGCCTTCTGACGGTGGACTGTCTTGCCAGCGCTCCAGAAGAGTACCGACCATTCGCGGTTCAATTTGACTGAAAGTTGCCTCCAAGACATCAAAAAGCATGGGCTGTGCTTTGGTGACGGCAAAGGAAAGATTGACTCGCAGCTTAGGCAGGGAGGTCAGCACACTTAAGTTTTTAGTAAAGTATTGATTAATCATATAACGGGCAATCGGTAGTAACACCACCGCCGTGTCAACACGCCCGTTGGCGACGGCCAACAAGCTTTCCAGTGGACTTTCTGTTTCAACAAACGTGATGTCGGGGTGGCTTTTTCGCAGCCCGTCGATCATTGGTGTGCCGCGGATCAGCGACACTCGCTTGTTGCGCGGGTCTTCCAGGCTGTTGATGGTACTGCCGTGTATCCCGATCAAGGCAAAACTGCTCGTACCGAAAGGTTCTGTGAAGTTGAGAAATTCTTTGTGCTCAGGCGTCGCCGCCACGAATGGCGATATCTGCGCATCGCCTTTTCGTAGGGTGTCCACAGTTTCTTGGGCGGAATTACGTTCGACCACCTCAAAATGCAGCCCACTGCGTTGGCTGATTTCATCCAGTAAATCAGCCACTATCCCGCTAAAATTTCCATCATTGTCAAAAAAACTATAGGGTGGTGCAGAGCCGCTGACCGCCACCTGTACTTGCGGGCGTGTCGCTAGCCAACGAATCTGCTCGGGCGTGTAAAGCGGCTCTTGTGCCGCCTCAAAATAAACATTGCCTCCCCAATAAGTGCGAATATTGGAGCGAGTCGCCAGCGGAATACTGAAAATCACCTGATTGAATAAAGCCATCAGAAGAGGATCGCTCTCCCGAAATACAAAGCTGTATCCCGGGTCGTGTAAGTCGGCTAAGGGACGCATGCGTAGGTTAGGCAGTTCTCCTAGGCCAATCTGATAGGCCGCGGTAACGGCGTCACAGACAGCCCAGTCAGCATGCTGGTATTGAACGGCATGAAGCGCTTCACGTACCGACGCATAGAGTTTCACGTAGGCGTCAGGAAAGTGCGCTTGCAACTCGTCAGTGGAGGCATAGCCCTCCACCATTGCCAGTCTCGAGTTCGCCAATGACGGTTCTGCGCCAATATCGCGGCCTACCAGCACTGGTTGATTGGCGGTGTAGGGGGTGGACAATAATAAGCCTGGAAGTTGAGCTTCGTAAGATGACCCCAACCCCAGCACGTCTACCTCTCCCGAGCGCAGACCTTGCAGTGCGCTCGGCCAGTCGGGATAGACGCTTACTTGAACGCTTAGTCCTAGACTGTTGGTGATAATCGATACGTAGTCAGCCATCAGCCCTTTAAACTTCCGATTACGCAACAAGGATAACGGACCGTAGTCTTGCTCTCCGATGCCCACGCGTACTACTCGGCGTGCCTGCAGCCAGGAAAGCTCAGGGGGGGGGAGTGTCAGCTTTATCAGCGGTAAGCTTGCTTGCGGCTCTAGCTGAATGGGCTCGGTCGCCTGCACTCCCTGACTTAAAAAGCAATAAATCAGGAAGCTCAGCAGTAATGGGCGCCACCCCAAAGTACGGTATTGCCCGGTAAGACTGTACGGCCACTGTTGAAATAGTTTTTTGCGAATCGACATCATGACTCCTTGTCTTGTGAATGTAGCGCTAGTGCAACGACGTGACTCAGCTCAACGTCAAACTTCTGCCGAAACGAATTAGCTCCTTATTCGTGGGCATGCCCAGTTTAGTATTGAGTTTATGATTCAGCTCTCCCGCGTGAGCAGGGCTGATCATCAGGGCTGAAGCGATGCTGTCGACGTCCCCTCCTCGCACCAGGCAGCGCAGTGCAACGATTTCGCCATCCGATAAATCATCTGAGGCGACGGCCATTGAATGGCTAGGAAACAGCATTTGGCCCTGGAGAACTTGCGTAATTGCATAAAGCGTCAAGGAGATCTCGTCGTTCTTGCTGATGAAACCTCGTGCACCTAGGCGCAGGCAGCGATAGCTGTAAACGCTAGCGTTGAGCATGCTATATACCAGCACGGGGACGTCGGGGCATACTTTGCGTAATTGCTGCAAGGTGGAGAGCCCTTCCATTAACGGCATATCTAGATCCAGAATCACCAAGGACGGTGCGCAATTTTTGGCCAAACGTAACGTTTCCACGCCACTGCTGGCCTGACCGACCACAGTGAATCCCTCACTTAATAACCTCATAACCAATATTGTGCGCATGACACAGTTGTCATCGGCGATGATAATTCGGTTTTTCGGTTTGACGTGTTCCTCGCCAGATTGACGCCTGATCCTTTGCATTTAATGACCCTCATTTATAAGGTGGAGGATTTGCCGGCACTCATCGTCGCGCCAAGCCTGAGCCAGCAGAGGCCACGCGAGGTGGGCAGCACCCGTTGGTTTGAAATTTTTTGCCTTTCCCCTGCGCTCGACCTGTAGAAGCGGTTTGTTGCTTTGTTGTACGTACAGCAAGGTTGCGGTGAGTTATCGAGGGTTGAAAGGCTCTTTGCCTTACCGCTATCGGGTAAAACTTCCCCGAGTGATGGGGTAAATATTGGCCGCTTGAAACTGAGCCGATATGAATTGGACAATTCCGCGCGTAACATTTTTGTAAGATGTTGTGTCTTTTTATGTGGCTTTAAATTTATTAATAGCCTAGACAGGCTTTATTTATTAAAATTGTTTGCGTGGCAATCCGCTGGCTGTTTGTTTGAGTCAAGGCCCGCGCGTCTGCCGCGTAGGGTGTCGGTGACTTGGCCGTTAATCAAGAAAGTGTAAATGGCGTCTGAAAAGTTCGGCCACGGTAACGTTTTCGGCCGCAGATTCAAATAAATCGTGCCTAGGCGATCATTTATTTCTCAGGGCCGCCGTCGCAACGGTACAGACATCCTGAGGCTCAACAGGGGGCTCAACCCAATCGTCTTCAGAAACTTTTGATAAATTAAATTCACATAGTCATTGTGATGGCATCACTGTCACGACCCAACACCTACAGCCATTTATGGCGCTCGTTAACGAGCTGGTTACTCCATAGTCGCTGGCGGGCAGTCCCTGGGACAAATGCCAATTAGTGGCCGATAGGTAGAACCCGTGAAAACCGCTCGCGAATTGAAGCCTTATTTTTAAATTAGTTTGACAGGGTTGACACTCGGCAAATGCTGAAATCGTTGTAGGGAAATCCCTAATTTTGGCCGGTGCGATGCGAGTCGGCATTAAATCCCATGCCCAGAGGGTAGCTTTTTGTTCAGAAACAGGGGGATCGATGGGCTCCACAGATACAGGTTTTATTCTCGATTTGTAGACGGGTTGTGCTAAAGGTGCGTTATGTCTGAGGCTTCTCGTGGCCCTGATCTTCGTGTGTCGCGAGGCTTGATTTGCAGGATTTCCCTACAGTTGCTGTCCGCCTCTTCGAGTTAAACTGCTCAAGTACGCTCGTGTTCATCCGGGTAGCGTCGATCTCGCTCGCATCGACGGTTTGTCCGTCTGTTTCAGCATTCGGCACTGACATCGCGATCAGTTGGGATCGGCTTTGGATGGGGGAATTATTCGTTGAGCAGATCTGGACCGTCGCTGAAACCGAAATTTCAGGCCAGTTTAAAAGTACCTGGTGAGTGCCAGTTCTGTTCTCGCGCTAACTGATGGTGATCCATCCACATAGCGCCATCCAAGTAAGCCATTGTGAAGATGAAAAGTACTGCTGATCGGTATGGCGTTAAGTGCATTCGGCGATCTATTTGTCGGTGGGGCCTCAAAAATCAGCATACAGGCCCGTACAAAGTGGTGCGTCACTCTTCGCGAAGTAGCTAAAAATTCCGGTAACCCATCACCATCAAATCATTCAAGGTTGTAATTCAAGCCCTTCGCGCGGCTTTCAAACATTTCTTAGGTCTGGACTGATGCGTGAGGCATTGCCGGTACTGCTTTTTTCCGCCTGCCTACTGAACAGGCTCAACCTACTTTATAGGAGCAGCACATGTTGGTATTGAGCCGGTGTATCGGCGAATGCTTGATGATCGGCGAGGACATCCAGCTCGACGTGGTTAACATCGAAAACGACATCGTCACCCTGAATATCGCGACTCCGCCGCAGATCCAGGTATCGAACGTTCCAAGACCTAGACGCAGCCAATATAAGACGTCGGTAAAAATTAAAAAGCGGAGGTCGATTTTATTGCCCGGTACCGGGCAGGGTTGAGATGCGTCGTGGAGTCCCCCCTTGGCGTTTCCAGCCGCCTTGATACGCCTGACTGCAATGGTTTAAGACCATCTCGTGCCACACGGCGTCAAGTTTGCGCCGGGTGTGGCGGATGATCATTTTCGCCGCGCCACAAGTTTTGCGGCATAACACACCGCCGCGGCACGTTGCTTTCCGAATGGTGGCTATTGCCTTCTCCGACTTGGAAAGCTCCAGCAGGGATAAGTAGCCAGAGTTTATCGTGTGCAAGGTTGTGTACGAACAATAATGCAGTAAGCACCGCATGGTGCGCAGTGGCGAGAACATTGCCCCGTCTTGTCGCCAGGTTGTCGTAACGTGGGCCTATTTGTCGGTTCTCCTTCAGCGCTCAAATGCGCTCGATAAGGCTGGTGCTTGAGGCGGTGTTGCCCGGAAAATAGAGTCATGGAGTGGGGGAGGCACCTTCGGTCCATCGTTCTCCCATGGATTTGGCTGCAGCGCACAGGTCGATTCGATACCCATTACTGGCTTCGACTTTGACCGCTTATACGCGAGCTCTCAAAATCCGGTATGGGTGAGGAATTTTCCTACGAGCTTTGCAGGAATAGATGATTCGTTCGTGCTGGCAAGATGGGGATATTACGTCACTGCTGATAACAGTTGTGCTGAATAGGCGCAAGGATAGCAAGCGTTTTGGTGAAAACGTCCAGCCCCCGAGCTGTTTAAGTTCTCAGTTGTCGCGCTCACGCGGCATGAGGCCAAGCCGTTTGGTTGGAAGATGACCTGCCGCGCAGCCGTTAGGCGCACGGGCGCATGAGGGCGCCTATGCCCTTGGATCAACGATGGAACACGTCGCGAGAGCACCAGACCTGTTCATTCAACCCGCCCTGTCTAAGGCAGGAGAAACCACGGTCAGCCCGCCGAAGTAAGAGCTTTGGGGGCGGTCATATTGTTCTTGATGGCTATCAGCTGTACTGAGGTTTTGTTATGCCCCCCTCAATGATCAACCAACGGTGTCTTCTCTATACCAGGCCGTTATAGCTATCGCAGGTTTGAGGAGCCTTTCCCTGCGGGATGACCGGATAGGCAATTTGAGTGCTTAGCCGAGACGATGGGCCCGCTTACATCCGCCAGTGACAATCTGTGTGAGCCTTTTCTACAGGTCAGCACGCGGTGGCACAGAGGCCATCGGGCACGATGAAAGATGAGCTGATTATTGCGTTCTCGAGTCTCGGCGGCTCACACGATATTGTCTTTGCAGGGAAAGTTAAGCTGTGGGTTGGTGCGGCGTGCATAGGATTGTCTTGTATGGTGATGGGCACCATCATCGTCTATACACGTTCTTCACTGGCCGAGGCCAAGGCGCAGTTGTTCACACTGCAGGAGGAACATCTAGCCCAGCTTCGTCGCGCAAGTGAACTGCAACGGGGGCTCGATGAAAAATCGACAGCGGAAAAGTCGCCTGAGACAACGGACAAGGAAAAAATCAAACCTTCTCAAGGCAAAAGCCAGCAATCAGCTTCAGGGCACTCCTGCACTTCTGGAAGCGGTACCCGGGTCACGCTTGTGAATTCAGTGAGCCCAAAGCTGGATGAGCGCAAGCTGTTACTCAGCATCATTCCTAATGGCACACCCTTCAAAAATATCGCAAGGATTAGTTCTTATTTCGGTTTGTGCCAGCACCCCATCCTGGGGCATATACGCCGTCATGAGGGGATCGATTTCGTTGCGAGGACTGGTACGCCCGTTTACGCGACAGCCCGCGGGGTGGTGAGCGAGGCGGGGTCTAGCAGTACCTATGGTTGGCAAGTGCTGGTTAAACATGGCCTGGGTTTTCCAGCCGTTACGCCCATTTGAGTCGAGTGTCGATCAAGCCAGGTGAGCATGTGGCAAAGGGAGCATTGCTGGGATTGAGTGGAAACTCCGGGCGCAGCACCGGTCCACACTTGCATTATGAAGTGTTGTATCGAGGTAAGGCACTCGATCCGATCAATTTTGCACGCTGGTCGAGCAGCAATTTTGATAGCATTTTTACGAACGAAAAGGAAACCCCTTGGGCGTCTTTAAAAAAGCAAACTCATCAATGGCTTCAAATGGCCAGCTTACCATTCTTGCCGAAGGCTCCACGCTGAAGGGTGAGTTGCTGTGGCGGGGAATATATTGGTTGCGGGGTTTATAGAGGGAAACGTCACCTGCGAGAATAGTGTCTCGATGGGCGTTCGCGGCACGGTGAGGGGGCTCCATCTGGTTGTCTCCGGCCTGATGGAGGGCGAGGTATATGCTGAGCTGGTTGAGGTCTTGGTCGGCGGCAGGGGACAGGAGGCCATTCCGTCGGATCAACTAATTATCTAAGAGGCGGCTTTTTCTTAGGTGCTTCTGCTGCGTCCAGGGCAACGGAAAAAAGCGTCCCATTATCTCCCGAGACTAGTCTGCCGAAACTTATTGAGAGCGACCGGTCCTGACAGAAGCGCAGTGCCGCTAGCCTCTGCCTCTCTGCTGGTTGTCAACGGTTATTATGGCTTGATTGGTGCGACAAACGGAGTGGTTGTTAATACCACGGGTAATGTGACGCTGATCGGTACGTACACGGGGGGCAACTCCGTTTTTGGTGGTGTCGGCTTGGCCGGGACCTTGAAAAATAGCGGCGGTGTATTGACGATTGTGGGCAATGCAGCGAACAGTTCTGGGCGTGTAGGATTTGAGGCGGGTGTGACCGGGGTATACGCCGGTGGGTTGATCATTGCTGGCAATGTTGTCATCAATGCAACGAAGGGCAGTACTGGCGGTAGTGAGGCGTCTTTAAGCGGTGTTAGTGGCGCTGGTAATTTTACGCTTAACGAGTTTACTACCAGATCAGCGATAGGGAGGGGATTTAGCGGGACGGGGGCTGCCCTGAATGTGTCAATTAATGATTTCAGTACTGCCGCGCGTACGACACTGACGGCGCCTGTAGCGCTCAATGGCGTGAATTTTTATATCAACGAAGCGGGAATCGTGAATATATCAGGCGCCATTAGTGGTGCGGGTAATGTTACGACTGCAGGCAGCGGTACAACGATCCTGGCGGCCAACAACACGTACGCAGGTACGACGACGATCAGCGGCGGCACGCTGCAGGTCGGCGCAGGTGGCACCAGCGGCAGCTTGGGTAGCGGAGCGGTGACGGACAACGCCAACCTGACGTATAACCTCTCCGGCAATACAACGGTGGCAAACGTCATCAGCGGTACCGGTAACCTGACGCAGGCTGGTAGTGGCACGACGATCCTGACGGCTAACAACACCTACGCAGGTACGACGACGATCAGCGGCGGCACGCTGCAGGTGGGCGTAGGTGGCACCAGCGGCAGCTTGGGTAGCGGAGCGGTGACGGACAACGCGAACCTGACGTTCAACGTCAGCGGCACCAACACGGTGGCTGGCGTGATCAGCGGCACGGGTAAGCTGACGCAGGCCGGCAGCGGCACGACGATCCTGACGGGCAACAACACCTACGCGGGCCCGACGATGATCAGCGGCGGCACGCTGCAAGTGGGCAGCGGCGGCATCGGCGGCAGCCTGGGCGTCGGGGCGGTCACCGACAACGCTAATCTGGTGTTCAATTTCTCGAATGCGCAATGCCTCAGCGCGCTGGCGGTGGGCGGCATTACCGGTAGCGGCAATTTGACCTCTTTGATCGGCGGCAGCTTCACGGTGGATCGGGCCATCACGCTGAACGGAACCACCAGCAATATCCTCCTGGAAGCAGGGAGGGGGGGGCGGCTGGTACGGCAACGGGGGGCGATGTCCTTCTCAATTCGGTGGTGACCACCTCA
Source organism: Pseudomonas sp. NPDC087346 (assembly GCF_044744235.1). NCBI lineage: Bacteria > Pseudomonadati > Pseudomonadota > Gammaproteobacteria > Pseudomonadales > Pseudomonadaceae > Pseudomonas > Pseudomonas sp. NPDC087346. The sequence continues at coordinate 17,083 of NZ_JBIUXX010000063.1, read as the reverse complement.
CCTACCGGCACAGTGACGATTTTTTCGGGCACTCCCAACACCAACACCCTGAATGCCAGCATCATTGGCGCCACTGATGCAACCAACTACATCACCTATAATGCCTCGGCCGCCGCTGTGTCGGGCGCGATGCCGGGCACTCGGAATTACTATTATCGGGCGCCAGTGATCCTGAGCAACCTTACCAATGTCACCGTCACCAAAACCTACGACGGCACCACCAACGCGGCGATGGCGAACTTCTTAGGCGCGCAGATCAGCGATAATTACAACGAGACCTTCACCGGCAACGTGTCCACGGGCTTCAATGTTACTAGCGCCGTCTACAACACCACCCATGCCAGCAGCGGCGATACCATTACCGCCCAGTTCACCGCACCGACGAATCTGTCCTATGTGAACGGGACCCAAACATGGGTGGTCAACGGTTTCAGCGCGACGCCTACCAATTTCACCAGTGCCGCCAGCGCCAATATCAACATCAAGCCGAAAGCCCTGACGGTGACGGCGGTGACGAACAGCAAGACCTATGACGGCACCACCTCGTCCGTGGCCAATGCAACGGTTAGCGGTCTGGCGGCGACTGACAGCCTGAACGGTACCGTGGGTGAGCGTTTCAACAGCACCCACGTGCTGGGGACGAATAACTGGACCCTGGCGGCTAACGCCTTGACCAATGGCAATATCATGGGTGGCGGTTTAATCAGCGATTACACCGTGATCTCTAATACGGCCAATGGCACCATCACGCCGAAAGCCCTGACGGTGACGGCGACCACCGACAGCAAGGTGTATGACGGCACCAACAGCAGCGTCATGGGGGTAACGAATGTCTCAGGACTGGTGAGTGGCGACAGCCTGACTGGCCTGACCCAGTCGTTCACAGAGGCTCACGTGCTAGGTGCTGGTGGCTCGACGCTAGCGGTCAACCACGATGGCGTGGGAGTGAACGGCACGTTGGGCAGCCAGTTGACTGATTACACCCTTTCTTATGTCAATACAGGGGGAACCATTACCCCGCGGTTGGTGCTGTTAACGCCAGCGGATGCCAGCAAGCTGGTGGGCCAGGTCGATCCGATCTTTACCTATACGGTGGCACCGGAAACTATGACCACCGGTCTATTGGGGCGCGACGTACTGACAGGAAGTCTGGGCCGGATTAGCGGTGAGAATCCGGGACGTTACTCCATTACCCCGGGTAGCCTGCAGGCGCTGGAAGGCGGCATCAATTTCAGTGACTATACGATCAAACTTGAGGGCGGTGCGGCTCTGACTATCGGTGGCGGGATGTCATTAGTTGGCCAACAGCTCGGGGTAGTAGAGTCGATGATGATGGCGATAGCATCGCCACCATCATCGCGGATGACAGCAACCCAAAGCCCAGAGTTGGGACAGTTGGCCGAAAATAATAGGCATTCACAAGGCGAAGTGCCACAGGGGTTTTCTTGCTCTGATGGGACGATGAAGGTTCCTGTCAATGTTGTCATACCGCCCATAGGTAAGTGTTCGTAAGTAAAACAAGGCTTGGAGAGCAGCAACCCAAACGGTGGGGCCACAGCGTGATGAGTAAAATAGGTATTACGCTGTTGGCTCTTCTTTTTTCATAAAGAAGGCGTTCAGTGTGACTGGCGTGAAGAACGGGCCTGACCGGCGATATTTACCGACGTGTGCAGGGGGCACTTGAAGCTACACGCCAGCTGTGCATTTTGGCTGGTGGCTTCTCCGAGGGCCATTAACGTGCATACTACTCGGCGTTGTGGCCCTTGTCCGGCTACAGGTATTTGAATTTGATCGAAAAAGGGGTGAACGTTCACTGGCGTGCTCTCCCGATAAGGTAAAGCACAGAGGGATCCCGTTGACGTCGCAGAGCATATGAATCTTGATGGTGAGTCCACAGCGACTGCGACCCCGTACATGGACTAGCGGCTTTTCGCCCCCTTTTTTGGCGCTAAAAGAGGCACGGATTACTCGTACCGCTGTGGAATCGATCATTCAGGTGCTTGGATCGATCAGTCCTTGCTCGTTGAGCCTGATATGCAAGCGCTTGAGTATCTGATAAAACGCGCCTCGATTTCGCTACTCTCGAAAGCGCTGATAAACCGTTGATGAAGGGCCGGATCGTTCAGGTATATCGCGTCTGCGGTGCCTGAGCACAACACCCATAGGCTGCCGTTAAGTATCCGTCGGTCGTCGTTTTGTGAACTGGCCTAATGATTTAGGACACCTCCATCGGGCGCTATGATGGCGCCCAAATCTGAGGTGTTTTGGATATGCGTAAATCTTATTCGAGTGAGTTCAAGCTCAAGGCTGCCAGCATGGTGCTGGACGAGGGACAGTCGGTTCCCGAGGGCTGTGCCAGTTTGGATATTGGTCCTACGGCCTTGCGTCGCTGGGTCGATCAGGTTCGCAAGGAGCGCTTGGGTTCGACCCCGGTGGGAGCCAAGGTGATTACCGCCGATCAGCGAGAGATCCAGAAGCTTAAAGCGTCGCTCCGGCAAAAAGACCTGGATATCGAAATCCTAAAAAACCGCCTCCCCGGCGCTCCGCGGCCCATTGGATTAGAAATACTGCGTTCTACACTGATCTTACTGGGCAGTGGTCGCTGGCTTTTTGGAGGCTAAGTCCCCGTCAAAAAACTTGACCCAGGGGAAGCTGCGGACCCGTTAGTGGTGGCACGTTCCGTGACCCCGTCCAGTTCAACTTGACTGGAGGTGCTCATGAAAAAGCATGATCTGAAGCAGCGTGGGTTACCGGTTATTCATGATTACGCAGCCGGCATTGATATTGGCTCACGCTTTCATGTGGTGGCCGTTCCTGCAGACCTGGCCAAAGAATCCGTGCAAACTTTCCAGGCCTTCACTGCCGATCTCGAGCGCATGGCCAACTGGCTAGTAAGTCTTGGGATAACGACGGTCGCCATGGAATCAACAGGCGTTTACTGGATTCCGGTTTACGAAATACTGGAAGCGCACGGCCTTCAGGTCGTACTCGCCAATGCGCGTGATGCCCGTGCGGTGCCAGGACGTAAAACCGATGTGAATGATGCACAGTGGATTCAACGACTCCATGCCTGTGGGCTGCTTCGAGCCAGCTTTCACCCAGATCGTGAGATTTCGGCTTTACGCAGCTATTTGCGGCTGCGGGAGCGTCATCTCGATTATGCCGCGGCGCATATTCAGCACATGCAAAAAGCTCTCACGCACATGAACCTGCAATTGCATCACGTCGTGGCCGATATCACCGGCTTGTCGGGGATGCGGATAATCCGCGCCATCGTCGCAGGCGAGCGCAGCCCCTCCTCGTTAGCGGCGCTGAGTGACAAGCGCTGCAAGGCGGGTGTTGATGTGATTGAGGCATCGCTGGTCGGCAACTACCAGCCCGAGCACGTTTTCGCTTTGACGCAGGCGCTGTCAATGTATGACGCTTATCAAGCGCAGCTACTGGTTTGCGACCAGCAGATTGCACAAACGCTGATTAAGCTCTCGCAGGAAAAGACATTGCCCGCTGAGCCGCTGCCAAAACCACGGCATAACACTCGGCAACCCAACGCGCTCAATTTCGATGTACGTACCTTGCTCTATCAACTGGTCGGTGTTGATCTGACCCAGATCCACGGTATCGGCCCCTACCTGGCTCTTCGGCTGGTCGCCGAGTGCGGCACGGATCTGAGTCGATGGCGGACTTGCCACCATTTCACTTCCTGGCTCACCCTTGCGCCCGGCTGTCGCATCAGTGGCGGCAAGGTACTTTCGGCCCATACCCGCAAGACCAAAAATCGAGTGACTGCCCATCTGCGCTTAGCCGCTGTGACCGTCGGCAGAACGAACACGGCATTGGGTGCGTTTTATCGGCGTCTTGCAGCTCGAATCGGCAAAGCCAAGGCCGTCACAGCTACCGCCCGAAAGATCGCGATCCTGTTCTACAACGCCATGCGTTTCGGCATGAATTATCAAGACCCGGGAGCCGATCACTATGAGCAAAAATATCGCGAGCGAGTCGTCAAAGGCCTACACCGAGGCGCAGCTGAGTTTGGTTTTACGCTGCAACCCGTGGAGAGTGTTTCTTAGGAAGGCCAGTGCTCTCCTGCTTTTGGACGCCAAAGATCATTCTCGTTGATCTGCGAGCTGGACGAGCAGTACGGCGTTAACAATTGCTGCCGAGCGTTTGACATCAACCGCAGCAGCTTTTATGCCTGGCGACAGCGCCAAGGCAAAGTGAATCCCGAGCGAGAGAAACTCAAAGCCGTGTTGGTCAAGCATCACAGGGCGTCGAGAGCCTCTGCGGGGTCGCGGACTCTGGCCAAGGAGCTGCAAGAGAAAAGGGCATCGCATCGGGCGGTATTTGGTCCGCAGTTTTATGCGCGAAACCGGCATCACCAGCCGTCAGCGCAAGTGCCATAAGTACAAATCGTCTGGTGTGGAAGCACTGGTGTCGCCGCACGTACTCAAGCGCAAGTTTGATGTTAAAGCGGTCAATCAGGTGTGGTGTGGCACGTGACGTATATTAAGGTGGGCAAGCGGTGGCTATATTTCGCGGCGGTTCTGGATCTGTGCGCTCGTCGTGTTGTGGGTTGGTCGTTTTCGATGATCTCCGATGCCTCGCTGACCTGCGAGGCCTTGCGGATGGCGGTTGAACTGCGAGGTCGACCCAAAGACGTGCTATTTCACTCCGATCAAGGCTAGCCATAAGTTCAGGAACGAGCTGCTGGCGCATGGCCTGCGGCAAAGCATTAGTCGTAAAGGTGAGTGCTGGGACAATGTCCCGATGGAGCGTTTCTTTGGCAGTTTGAAATCAGAATGAGTGCCTGAAACCGGTTACAAATCGGAACATGAGGCCCGAGCGGATGTGCAGCGCTACGTTTCGCGTTACAACATCACCAGACCTCATAGCTACAACGGGTACCGATCGCCAGTCGCCAGAGAGAAGCTGGCTGCGTGAAACCTTAAACGGTGTCCAAGATTACTTGACCAGTTCAGTGCGGCACCTACGTCGAAACCTTACAGTTGTTGGAATGCACCGAACACCACGACCGGGTCCATGCTCTATCCGCCTTGCTGGCAGATCGCCAGTGATGGAGTGGACTTCCGATGGTGAATTACGGATGCATGGTCGGCCTCATGCGTCGTTGCAGAGATAGGAAGAGACTTACATCCCCAACCTAAGCTGCCACCCTGTAAACGCTGTCGATGATTACTGCCGACGAGGGGGATGATGGACTGGCCCCTGCCAAACCGGACACCATTACCCCGTTAAATTGATGCAGCGTAAACTCCCGTGGTGATCGGTATTTCAGTGCGCTGTGCGGATGCTCCTCGTTGTAGTGCTCGAAGGCAATCGCCAAGTTGCGCAGTGCTGTTTCCCGATCCGGCTTGGGCATATGCGCGACGTAGTCGCGCTTGATTGTCTTCACGAAGCTTTCGGCCATGCCATTGCTCTGCGGGCTGCGTAGCGGTGTCGTCACCGGCTGTAAGCCAATCTCCCGGGCAAACAGGCGTGTCTGTTCGGCGATGTAGGCCGAGCCGTTATCGCTTAGCCATTGCACTGGCGTTGTCGGCAGTTGATCACCGAAGCGCTTCTCCACGTTTTCCAGCATCAAGTCGCGGATGTCATCGCCGCTATATCCGGTCGGGCTCGCCACCCAACTGATGGCTTCGCGGTCGCAACAGTCCAGGGCAAAGGTCACGCTCAGCTTGGCACCGTCCTCACAGCGAAACTCAAACCCGTCCGAGCACCAGCGGGTATCGCTGGTGGCGACGGCGATACGACCTTCGTGGCGCCGCGCCACACCGGGTTGTTTAATCCGGCGCTCCAGCAGCAACTGATGGTCACGCATGACGCGATAGACTCGCTTTACGTTGATCGGTAACTGACTTTGCTTCTCGCGCCGACGACGCAGCAGCCCCCAGACACGGCGGTAGCCGTAGCTGGGCAACTCGCTGACTTCGGTACGAATCTCTTCGACCTGAGCGCTATCGTCCAGTAATCGTCGGCGCCTTTCGGGCAAAGCGGTTGTTTTGAGTCGAACCGTCAATTGCGAGCGCGCTACACCGAGACTTTCGCTGACCAACTTCACTGATCGTCCCCCGGCAACAAGGGTGAGTGCGCATCCATTTTCGCGACCGAGCGATCTCCACCGCTTCCTGGAGCACCTCGACCTGCATGGTTTTCTTGCCGAGTATCCGCTGTAGCTCACGGATCTGTTTGAGCGCGTCGGCCAGTTCAGAAGCAGGCACCACGGCCTCTCCAGAGGAAATCGCCGAGAGGCTGCCATCCTGATAGAGCTTGCGCCACTGAAAGAGCTGATTGGCATTAATACCGTTCTGCCTCGCCACTACCGAGACACTTGAGCCTGGTTGCAGGCTCTCGCGAACCATCGCCAGTTTTTGCTCCGGGCTCCAACGGCGACGCCGCTCCTGGCCCAAAAGCTCTCCACCCTTATCGTTTCTATTAGTCATACACAGTCGTTTGCCTATCCCTTATGTTAAGGGGGAAACGGTGCCTGTCTTTCAGGGGGGGCGTTCAGATGACACCGAAGGCTCGTGCCGTTAATGCGACCGTTATCGGATGTTTCATCTAATAGGGAGGTCTTTTTTCAGAGCCTTCTAAGTGGTGCAAGAAGCCAGGGTTATGCGGCATGATGGTCAACATTCGCTAATGTGGGCCTGCTCATTCGTTAACAACGTGAACGGGGTTACGCCTATTTCGAAGTGGCTAGTTACGACGAGCGAAAGGTGCGGCCTTAAATTCAGCCCTTGTGTTGAAGTTGGATTATTAATCTAGATATAATATGGTACTTGTATGTCTAATAGCGTGGTTTCTAACGTCGTTGATGATTCTATCTCGCAACGCATGAAAAGTCTTCTTCTAGGCACGGGTCTTAACGACAGCTCGATAATAAGTGCTATTTTTGCCGGTGTTGATGGGGCAGACGCTGTAAAAAATGCGCGGGGAAGACCGCCGGCAGAAATAGATGTCCTTCGACTCATTCGGGCTATTGACGCTGTATCTGTCTTCATAGACGGACAGAACTTCACCTCTAGCCAGCGCTATCGTGCGCTGCTGGATGGGCTGTGGCAAATCGCCGACAGCTTGACCGATACTTTCGGCCAATCGAAGGTCGGCCAATACAAGCAGACCTTGTTGACGGCAAGCACGCCGCCAGTTCCGGTGGAGCCTGATGCCATTGATCCCGCGACTAGCGCAGAGCTCTCTGCGGTGCAAACGTTGCAACAACTCGAAGCGCTGTACAACCCTATTCTCGACCCCTCTGTATTTATTGATGATTACATCAAGGCAGGGATACAGCGATATGAGCAAGAAAGCGGTACCTCCACTGAGCTGTTGCCCAACAGCTATGTAAGCGTGACTTACCGTCCTGGTCCCTATGACCCCTCTTTGGTGCCCCCGAACATTCGAGCACCGAGTGCCGCCACGGTACGTGTCTCGCTCCGGGATGTCGTGACTGGGCACTATCTATATGCTTTCAAACAGACACGGGATACGCTAGGTCGTCAGTATTCCTACCCCTTAACCACTTTCGAGCCAAGTGGGCTAATCAGTGCGCTGACCCGGGACAACCTGCAAACCGCAATGAAACGCGCGTTGTCGACGTACCGCGAAAACCCCGCCAATCGAGCCGGACTGACAGCGGTTTATCAGAATATGCTCAAATATCGAAGTCTGGCATATTTAGAAGGGTCAAATTCCGACCCTGTTTATCGCCAAGCGGTGCAGGATTTTTTAGGCGGTACTGTCCAGGCGAAAGCAGTATCCTTTAACGGGTGCAAGCTGAACGGCGTGTTCCTTGTCCCTTCCGGGAGTATGGGAGGGATTCTTTTTAGTGTCGATGATCCCGGGTTTTTTCATGTGGTCAACCAAACGTTAACTTATCTGGATATCAGAGGGGCGGTGACCGAAGCAGTTTCTGTTTTCCCTGATACAGCCGCGTTTAAAAGCTGGGTTCTCTCAAAGTTACCCAGTGCGACCGCGCAAGGGTATAAAAACAGCCCTAGTTCAATCTTCAGAACGAGAGAGGTCCTGGACATAAATGCAGTGCCACCTGGAGCGTGGTTAGTTCGGCCTTTTTCTTTTACTTCAAGCCTAAATGGTATCGATCTGGCCAATAAGCTCTTTGATGGTTTGATGGGGCGGCTGGATTCGGACATCGATTATATCGTGTTCAGTTCTTGGGAACAGACGACTGGACACCTGCTTGAGGTGGCCAAGGCTATTCTGATGGTCGGCGGTATTGCCCTGAATGCCGCCATTCCTGGTACGGGGGCTCTGCTGGCCCGCGTCGGCTTGTTCATGGTCAGTCTGGCAGTCGACGCTGCTTATGTAGCGGCCATCGCGACACAGGCGCAGATCGCGGATAGGCCGGAAGACGCGGCGGCGTTTCGCAACGAGGCGATCATTGCCGGTGTGCTGGCCGGCTTGGGTGCTTTCGGCAGTGGAGCCCCTTCGACCAGTCAGGAAATCACGGAAGTTCGCACTCATTATCGGCAGACTAAGTCAGCAGCACACACTTTTATTCCCGCAGCACTACGCAGGGTGACGTGGCCCAAACTGGCCAATGGCATCAAAGTCGATCTTTTGGTTGACGCCATGAAGGATAGCGGACCCGCTCAAAACCTGGCACGGTTGACCGATACTGATGTTGTCGCACAGTCGATCCGCCAGAATCTGGTATTGGATTCTCTGGGTACGCCAAGGACCCGCTTCACCTGGGGCGACCTTGCCCTCGAGCAAGCTCAGGTCCAGCGGCGGCTGCAGTCAGACCTGGCACGTTTGACTGAGGTCAATGCTCACATTCATAGGCTCCTTGAAGCACCGCCCGCCGTACCACGCCAAACCTTGCAAGGAGCGCCGGAGCGAGCTGCCGCAGACTGGATCGTGAGCAGGAGCCGCTCGGCCGCCGACACGGAGTCCGTTACTGAGCTACAGGGGCGTATCAGGAGTGCACTTTCACAGAATCGCCAGGCCGATTTATTGGATATCAACACCGTCGATCGCCTACATCGTGCGGTATACCAACCTGCGGCGGGGCAAGTAGAGCGAGTATTCCGCTCAAGCAGCGACCCGCTGTTCATGGGTTTGGACATCGCCCGCGCGGGTTTTCAGAAAGCGCTCGACGCGATCAGAATCAAGGCAGTGGCCGGTCAAGTGGATACGGGGGAAGCGCTCTTTGCGGCCATCGTCCGTTACCACCCCTATGGTGATGGCAATGGTCGAACCGCACGGGCTTTGTACGCATTGGCGCAACTGAATAAACAAGAGTCTACCTTCAAGGCGCTGATCCCTCACGCTGAAGATATCCTCAGTGGAATGGCCCCTATGCAGCAGTAAGCGCTCCATACACCCCTGCGTTTAAAGGTTCTTTACGGTTGTCGGGAAAGAGGTTCTTGATCTTCATGGATGAACGAGCCCCATGAAAGACAGGACACCGATTCCCCCTTACGATAAGGGATAGGCAAACGGTTATGTTTATGACTAACAGCAACGATAAGAGTGGGGAGCTTTTGGGCTAGGAGCGGCGTCGCCGCTGGAGCCCAGAGCAAAAACTGGCCATGGTTCGCGAGAGTCTTGAGCCAGGGCAAAGCGTTTCGGTGGTGGCTCGGCGCAACGGCATCAATGCCAACCAGTTATTCCTGCGGCGCAAGCTGTACCAGGACGGCAGTCTATCGGCGGTCAGTGCTGGCGAAGCCGTGGTGCCGGCCTCCGAGCTGAGCGATGCGCTCAAGCAGATCCGTGAACTGCAACGGATGCTAGGCAAGAAAACGATGGAAGCGGAAATCCTCAAAGAGGCCGTGGAGATCGCCCGGTCGCGAAAATGGATTGCGCACTCACCCTTGTTGCCGGGGGACGACCAGTGAAGCTGGTCAGCGAATGTCTCGGTGTGGCGCGCTCGCAATTAACGGTTCGAATCAAGCAATCGGTATCGCCCAAAGTACGACGAAACAGGCCAGTGAACGATGCTGATCTAGTAGTTGAAATCCAGCAACAGGTCAGCGAGTTGCCCAGCTATGGCTACTGTCGGGTCTGGGGATTGCTGCGTCGTGCACGTGAAAAGCGGTCGCTGCCCGCGATCAACGTGAAGCGGGTTTACCGGGTGATGCGTGATCACAACCTTCTGCTTGAACGCCGGATCAAACAGCCCGGCGTGCCGGGTCGGCACGAAGGCCGTATTGCGGTGGAAACCAGCGATACGCGTTGGTGCTCGGACGGCTTTGAGTTCCGCTGCGAGGACGGCGCCAAACTGAGCGTGATCTTCGCCCTAGATTGCTGTGACCGCGAAGCCATCGGCTGGGTCGCGAGCCCGACCGGTTACAGCGGTGATGATATCCGCGACTTGATGCTGGAAAGCGTGGAGAAACGCTTTGGTGATCAACTGCCCGCCACGCCAGTGCAATGGCTAAGCGACAACGGCTCGGCGTACATCGCCGAACAGACACGCCTGTTTGCTCGGCAGATCGGTTTGCAGCCGGTGACCACACCGGTGCGTAGCCCACAGAGTAATGGCATGACAGAGAGCTTCGTGAAGACGATCAAGCGTGATTACGTCGCACATGCCCAAGCCGGATCGAGAAACGGCCCTGCGTAACCTGGCAATTGCCTTCGAACACTACAACGAGCAGCATCCGCACAGCGCCTTGCAATATCGCTCACCGAGGGAGTTCAAGCGCTTGGCAGCAGCATCAATTTAACGGGGAGTTGGTGTCGGGTTTTGTCGGGGCAAGTCCAATGGAAATGAATTTCTATCCAGGCAGCCGTACGCTATTTGTTTAATGACGGTGGTCGGAAAAACGTAATGATCCATAAACCCCACCTATCCAAACAGGCACTTCTGCGCGTGAGGTCGGGTGTGAAATCCAATCCTTTTAGCGTGGAGGCCATTCGTGGCAGCGTTACTTCATTTTTTGTAGCCTGATACCTACCACCGCCACCGCCACCGCCTGCGCGACTGTGATCGGTGAAAATAAATGTGGAGGAATACCCTGCGTGAGCGTTTTCGGTTATTGCTGTGAGACAGGTGGCGGATGGGCTCGTAGTATCGTTGCGACCGGTGAATGCCGGAGTAGGGCATATGCTTGAGGGAGACTTGGGGTTTGAGGCGCAGTGGAACGGAAAACCGGGTTGCTCATTCCAGCAAGTCGGTGCTCATGGGGTAAAGGGGCGTAACTTTTCGCCTTGTATCCGAGGGAGCCCCTACGTGCTGTTATGGCATCCGGCGGGAAGATCGTTGATTGCTACCGATATGAGTCCAAGATCGGAACTCCCCGCCCGATATCGCCAAAATCCATGACGGGCATCAGTGGGGTGCCGGGCAGAGGACGGCCTCGTGGGAGGAAAATAATATTTTGATCATAGCCGTTCATTCGGTATGGCAGCCGATTATAGTTATTCGCGCGAAATCGGTTGTTAATGAACCAGTACCCCACGTAGTCAATCGCATGCATTTCGGCAAGCACCTTGCGAACTGTAGGTTCTGAGTTTGCCTCAATAAATACATTCGGCTGATGGCGCTCGATTAGCTTGCGCGCACCCAGTAACACATTTGCTTCGAAGCCCTCCGCGTCAATCTTGATCAGGCTAATGTTTTCAAGATTGGTTAGGGCTGGATCGTCATCCAGTGTGATCATATCGATCGTGATTTTGTGTGTATTCGATCTGTATTGTCCTTCCGCGTTAAACCCTTGAGCGATCGAGAACGCGCCATAGTTCCACGGTTCTTCGTAGTCAGACGTATCAATTTCAATGTGTCCGGGCTGCGCCCCGACCGCCACGTTTCGGGCAATAACGTTAAGGCGACAGTTGATCGCAAGATTACCGCAAAGTACGTGATAAATCGGCCGTTGTGGTTCGTAGCAAAAAACGCTTCCATTTTTGCAGATGATGGACAGGGGAACGGCGTGCATCCCGATGTTAGAACCCACCTCAATGCAGTTTCCATTTTCCGGAACCAGGCTGCGGAATAGGTCAACCTCGGTCTCTGACCACTCACCATACATATCGACATGGTTGCAAATCATGTCGCCACGAATGAGGATGAATTTTCCCCATTTACACTTTTTAATATAGGTATTCATAGCCGTTAAATTTAACCTTGGGGTTGGTAGCCACAGTTCAATGAACGGTAGGATTAAACATGCTCATGAATCAGTGTGTTGATCACGCAACGGCCTGACCTTCCTTTGGGCAGCGTCCGGCACCATGAATGAAGCCACCTCTGTATGTGGATGCCCTCGTGCACCAGCGGCGAGCGCTGCGCCCTCAAGGCCTCCGTCGTTGGTTCCAGGCGGTTGCGCGGAGCAATACGAACTCAGTTGCTCTTCACGTTCCAAGGCCTAGACGAGCTTGAGAAACCTCACCGTGCTGCTGCACGAACTGTTGCGCTGGTAAAGCTTTTGAGTACAACCAACCTTGTGCCAGCGCAACCCCGGCTCGGTTTAACACCTCGGCTTGCTCGGCAAACTCCACGCCTTCGGCAACGACACTTAAGTTCAGCGTCTGTGCGATGCCGAGTACCTGCCGCCACATGGCATCGGGTGCATGACATCGATTAAGCGTTAAAAATGAGCGATCGATTTTAAGGATGTCAATCGGCAGGACTTCCAGATAGGACAGGCTGGAATAACCCGTGCCAAAATCGTCGATGGCAATGCGGTGCCCAAGCGCCCGCAAACGTAGTAATTGGTAGGTTGCTTGATCTTTGTCCACCAAAACACTTTCGGTCAGTTCAAACACGATGAGGGTCGGGGGCACGCTGTGTTGAGTGAACAACGCACTGACGAAGTCGGCAAAATGCAAGTCCGCCAGATCCTCGGCCGAGAGGTTGATGGTGATGTACAGCCCCTCACAATGTTGGAAATAAGCTGCATAATCTTCGGCAACCCGGCGACAGACCCAGCGCGTCAGCTCGCGGGTCAAACCACAACGCTCGATTTCGTTGATCACGATGGCAGGGCTGATGATCTGGCCTTTTTCAGTCCAGCGCAGTAAAGCCTCGGCTCCGCGCCAGTGTCCGGTCCGCAAGTCCACGATGGGCTGATAGCTCAGGCTCATTTGATTGTGGCGTATGGCGCGGGCGATTTTAGCGGCAAGCGAAAATCGGCGCCGATGAACAGCCACACCTGCGTGAAAAGTCCCTAAGGAAACTAGCCCGCTGACGAGCAGGGCGAGCAGGAAATTCACCCTCCATGCATGCTGAACCTCTAATGCGGGTACGCTGACGACGCCCAGAAGGTTAGGCCATTGTGTCGCAAACGAGAGGTACCAATGGCCATCAGCCGTCGTTAACTGACCGCTCTTCAGAGGGGGATGGATGACGAATTGCACAGTGTCTTTGACCAGTATCGGACGTAAGTCGGTGGCATCAATTAACTGAAACGCCATTGATGATGGGGTTTGCAGGGCATCAAAGAAAATGTCTTTATTGATCCAGACGTACGCCTGCTTTTTGGCGATGACAATGAATATTTGGTTCACGTCGCCGGCTCTTGGAAACCAGTAGTTACGCTCGGTCGCGAGGTAATGCGCGTTCATTCCAGACTCAGGCATAACCTCTTTCGGCAGCTTATAAGCATAGGAGGAACAGACCGAACCGTCAGGCATTTGCAGAGCGGCGTCATACACATACTGAGACGCCTTGACGGCCTGCATCATCGCCTTGAACAAAGGAGCGGAACACTGTTCCCGAGCTAAGTTTAGGGCGTTTAAAAATTCCAAGGTGCTGTTCACCTTGGCATCAATATGCTGGATCCGTGCGCGGCTTTGGAGGGTAAAGGCATTCAGTCTTTCGACGGTTTGATCGAAGGTCAGTTGGTCACTGATCAGCCAAGCCGCAGCCATCAGCGCGAATAAACTCGGGGCTAGCCAGCTTAGTCGGCGTTGCCAGCCTCGCGGCCTAGTGATCATGTGAGAGTGCGCTCAGGTTGGCCCCGACAGCCTGGATGACTAGCATGAAGTCAGTGGCAGTGATGGGCGCACGGGTGTCTGTCCGTTCTTGGCCGATCAACAGAACGTCGTTACGAGCGTCGACGAGATACGCCTCGATATACCGCTCTGCGATTTGCCCCCGATGCATACTGGCTGCCGAAGCATTTTCGGTCATGGTCACATATGGAAAGGCCTCATGCCGCTGCATGCCCTTATTCTTGGCGCCGCGGCTAATCGCGGCGTATAGCGTCTTTTTGTCAACTGGAACGGCATTCATTGAGTCCACCCAACGGACGGATAGGGCGTCTCAAGACCCCTGGGTGGCGTCGACCTGTAAACGTTGTACCGGTGCCGTGAGTATTGATCACTCTGGGTGACTTGTAACACGCAACCAGACAGCAATATGCCATCCACAGCCAAGAGTGCTGCGCGACGAACGCCGTGGGCTGTTTGGCTCTTGGCCAGTGAGATTTGCGTGTGTATACCATCGCAGTGCTCACCAATAAACCATGGGGGAAAACGCAATGATTGGGCTCCCAAAGGCAAAAAGCTTGATCGTCTGCAGTGCGAGAGGGCGTTAATCGGCCAGTGACGAAAGCCCCATACGAGGGGGGGCGATAGTGGGTGCTACGCAAGGGTGCCCAGACCTCATTGAGCTCCGAGGAGGAAAAAGGCGCTGTAGGGGAATCCTGAAAGTACGCGGATTTGTCGTCGTGGACACTGCTGGAAATACAATGCGTCGACGGCGCGAAGATTATGGCGTTTGAATACTGAATGGCGTCCGACTGTGGGGGACATGGCAGCCCAAGAGACGCCCCAAGGCGTACTGGAGCGTCCAGCACCGAAAAGCGCGAGTGAGACCCACCCCGGTCCTATAAATGTGTTCGCCTTCTCGTTCTTTTTATATGACGCTCAAGGCTTGCTTGTGAGAGCCCTGGTGGCTGACTGATGCCTGCGAGGGCGATCTGCGATGGTCTGAGCGTGTCTTTGGAGGTCTGGCACGTTATTAGGCATTCCTCCTGCATCCTCGACGGAATGATGATAAATGACACTTATTAATTTGAAGGAATGCCCTACAGCCAACGGTTGGTCGCGAAGTGCTCAATTAACATGGGTATAGTTTAGGAACCAGGAGCGAGGGGGGAGATCGTTCATGGCCCGCCCCACGCCATGACAAGCAGCAATATACAACGCTGAACGTGGCAGTATCTATAGCATCTTATTTGAGAGAGGGCTGTGGAAACACAATAAATTGTTCTTTTTGAGGATTTGCCATGTATTTCGTTTTTAAGTTGAAAGAGGAGAAAGTGGCCACTTTTAACGCCGACGACTCTACATTGTCTATTACCTCTTCCGATAAAGTCGTCGAATCCCTCACGTTGGGCAGAAGCGAAGCGCGGTTGCTTTTTTTTCTGCTTAAGGCCTCCGGAGAGACCAAGGCGCGCACAGAAATTATTGAATATGTCTGGGACGATCGCATCGTGGCTTCCGGCAGCCTGAACCAAGCCATTTTTTCACTGCGCACCATTCTTGATGATAACTCCGACCATGAAATCTTAATCACAGTGCCCCGGCGAGGCTATCGATTTAATCAAAATCGTGTCATTCGTGATCATGATCTCCTGCCGGGGAAAACGGAGGAAAGCCTTATCCAAGAGTCACCTGCAGTGAATTCGCCGCCCCTCCGTTGCTCAGTGCAAAAAAAAATGCGGGCAGTCTTATTGGCTTTTAATAAAACAGGCCATCGCAAAAAACTGACGATGGGCTACCTGGCACTGGTGCCGCTGCTCTTACTCACACTTACATATATCGCTACTGTCGAAAAATCAAAAATGCAAATCGCCCATTCCCAGGTTAATGATATAACGCTGCATTTTTTGGCTGCTACGTTCGAAAAAGCCCAGAAGTTTAAAACGGCGGCTACCCCTGAGCTTGAAAAACTACCGGAAACCTTAAAAGGTGAGGCATGGCTTCTGCAAACCAAAAATGGTTATAGTATTTCGTGCATGCGTTTCGATCGGAGCACATTTAACGTGAGCTTTGCCAGCCAAAAAGTAACCGTTGGGGGCGGGGTTAAAACATGCTTAGAAGCAGCGCAGTAAGGGGGTTGATAGTTACTTTGGCCTGGCTGATCTTGGGCGGCTCCATCCTCGCGTGCACATTGGCCATCTTTTTTGTGAATACGCCACTTAAAGAAAGTCATGAGTATCAAACTGGCGTTAAATATCGGCTGCAGGAGAGGGATGAACTCGGTTTCGAAGAGTATCTGAACGTCAATCAGCAGACCTTTACCTTGACGGTAGTTCAGCACCAAGATGAAACCTCTTGGTATGAAACCATTTACACCGAGCTTATCAATACACATGAGGGTGACGGGCAACTCAGTGTGAAAAACATACACGCCAGCAGCTCTCCTGCGGTGGCACCTGAAAAAAAATCCCCGGATTTTTTTGCGCGCGAGCAGTACCTTTCGCAGCCAGGAACTATACTTAATTACTCTGTTCTTAAGGGGGGTACACCAGATGTCTTTTGCTTTTATATCTATGAGTTGAATCGCTTGCGCTGTTTTGGTAAGTAACAGGTTTTGGTCATGGCAACTCGGCATTTACCTCTTGGCAATCAATGACGAGGGAGCGAACCGAAAGCTCTTGGTAGGTGCAACACACTGCGCGGAAATTAACCCGGACAATCGGGAGCAAATGACCGCAGCAGGATTAGAAAGTGCGGAGTTTTTTGCCTCGCCAGACTTGCTGCACAGCACGCATAGGACTTAAAGGAGAATCAGCGCCGGCGAAGCGTTCTGTATAGAACGAAGCACCTCAGTGTTGACCGCTTAAGATGGTAACCGCTCCACGAACCCCACATTCAAAGCCGCGATTTGATGCCTGATGCTGTGCTCCCGATCTCTTTCAGAAGCCAGCGGCCATGATGCGTCCCGATGCCAAAGTTGAAAAAGTGTACCTCTACCCTAAACCCGTAGACTTTCGAAAATCCATCGACGGCCTAACCGCACTGGTGGAGCTGGATATCAAAGTGGCGGTGTTCGATCCGGCACTTTTCGTCTTTCTCAACAAACCCCGCAATCGGGTGAAGATTTTGTATTGGGAACGCAACGGCTTTTGCCTTTGGCTCAAACGCCTTGAATCCG
>NZ_JBIUXX010000062.1:0-33007 GCF_044744235.1 Pseudomonas sp. NPDC087346 | reverse complement strand
TGGAGCCTTATGCCACGCTGCTTTTGGTGTACCGAAGATCCGCTGTACATGGCTTATCACGATCAGGAGTGGGGCACGCCGCTACGCGATGCGCAGGGTTTGTTCGAGTTGCTTTTGCTCGAAGGGTTCCAGGCCGGGCTGTCATGGATCACCGTGCTGCGCAAACGCGCGCACTATCGCGAGGTGCTGTACGGCTTTGACGTGCAGCGTGTGGCGCAGATGAGCGATGCGGAAATCGAAGAATTGATGCTCGATCCGGGGATCATCCGCAACCGTCTCAAACTGAATGCCGCCCGGCGCAATGCCCAGGCCTGGCTGGCGCTGGAGGACCCGGTGGGGTTTCTCTGGTCGTTCGTGAACGATCAACCGATGATCAATCATTTCAAGGATCGCAGTGAAGTCCCGGCCATCACCCCCGAGGCGCTGGCGATGAGCAAAGCCTTGAAAAAGGCCGGCTTCACCTTTGTCGGCCCGACCATTTGCTACGCGCTGATGCAGGCCTCGGGCATGGTCATGGATCACACTCAGGACTGCGACCGCTACGCGCAGCTCACCAACGGCGGTTAGAATGGCCGCCTCGCTCAAATCACTAGATCAGGAGTGACCTGTGGAAAAGTTTAAAGGCGCCTTGCTGGTAGGCGCTCTGCGGCTGTTTGCCCTGCTTCCGTGGCGGGCCGTGCAGGCCGTCGGTTCGGCCATCGGCTGGATCATGTGGAAAACCCCCAACCGTTCCCGCGAAGTGGTGCGGATCAATCTGGCGAAATGTTTTCCACAGATGGACCCGGCCGAGCGTGAGCGTCTGGTCGGCCAGAGTTTGAAAGACATCGGCAAGTCGCTGACCGAAAGCGCCTGCGCGTGGATCTGGCCGGCGCAGCGTTCCATCGATCTGGTACGCGAAGTCGAAGGCCTCGACATCCTCAAGGAGGCGCTGGCTTCGGGCAAAGGCGTGGTCGGCATCACCAGCCACCTGGGCAACTGGGAAGTGCTCAACCACTTCTATTGCAGCCAGTGCAAACCGATCATTTTCTATCGCCCGCCGAAGCTCAAGGCTGTCGATGATTTGCTGCGCAAACAGCGCGTGCAACTGGGCAACAAAGTCGCCGCCTCGACCAAGGAAGGCATTCTCAGTGTGATCAAGGAAGTGCGCAAAGGTGGTGCAGTGGGTATTCCTGCTGACCCGGAACCGGCCGAATCCGCCGGGATCTTCGTGCCGTTCTTCGCCACGCAAGCGCTGACCAGCAAATTCGTGCCGAACATGTTGGCCGGTGGCAAAGCGGTCGGCGTGTTCCTGCATGCGCTGCGTCTGCCGGATGGCTCGGGTTACAAAGTGATCCTCGAAGCCGCGCCGGAAGCCATGTACAGCACCGATACCGCTGAATCCTGCGCAGCAATGAGCAAGGTCGTCGAACGCTACGTTGCGGCATATCCGAGCCAATACATGTGGAGCATGAAGCGCTTCAAGAAGCGTCCACCGGGCGAAGAACGCTGGTATTGATCGAATTGGCACACTCTGTGGATAACTTTTAGGCGCCGCCGCCGCTGGCTGCGGTCGTTCGAGTTATCCCCAGAACACGTTCACCGAAGGGCGCATGAAGATGTCCGAACACCGCAAATCATTCCGCATCAAGATCACCCACGACAGCTTCGGCGAATGCCTCGGGCAGACGCGCAATCTATCGCCCACCGGGGTGTATGTGCAGCATCCGCGCCTGGCATCGTTGCCCGAAGGCGCGGTGGTCTATGGCCAGGTTCAGGGTTTACCCACAGGCGCACCAAAGGTGCGGATGGAAGTGGTCACCGTGGACGCCGAGGGCATCAGCCTGCGCTATTTGTAGACTCGGGCGCCTGCCGATCGAGTTTCTTCAGGAACACCGTCATTTCCTTCTCGGCCTGCTTGTCGCCATGGGCGCGGGCGGCTTCCAGTCCCTGCTCCCACGCCTGACGTGCGGCGGCTTTGTCGCCCAGCGCCAGATGCGCCTTGCCCAGCAGTTTCCACGCCGCCGAATACTTCGGATCGAAGCCGACACAACGCTGGAAATGCTCGGCAGCCTTGGCGTTTTCCCCAAGATCGAGATAACCCTTGCCGAGGCCGAAACGCAGCAGTGAGTTATCCACACCCTTGGCGAGCATTTTTTCCAGGGATTCGAGCATTGATGGGTTCCTTGCTTGAGGAGTGTCAGGGGGATTCAGTGTGTTCTTTAGGCCGCCATCGCTGGCAAGCCAGCTCCCACAGGGTTTTCTGGAGTACCTGTCACTTGTGAACAGCCGAGAAAATTGTGGGAGCTGGCTTGCCAGCGATGAGGCCGGAACAGCCCCCACAAAACCTCAGAAGAAGCTGAGACCCACATGAAACAGCTTCTCCACATCACGAATATGCTTTTTATCCACAAGGAACAGAATCACATGGTCGCCCGCTTCGATCACCGTATCGTCGTGGGCGATGATCACTTGTTCGTTGCGGATCACCGCGCCGATGGTGGTGCCCGGTGGCAGGCCGATTTTCTCGATCGGCTTGCCGATCACCTTGCTCGACTTCGCATCACCGTGGGCAATCGCCTCGATGGCTTCCGCCGCGCCCCGGCGCAGTGAGTGCACGCTGACGATATCGCCCCGTCGCACGTGCGCCAGCAAGGTGCCGATGGTCGCCAGTTGCGGGCTGATGGCGATGTCGATATCGCCGCCCTGAATCAGATCGACGTAGGCCGGGTTGTTGATGATCGTCATCACCTTCTTCGCCCCCAGCCGTTTGGCCAGCAGCGACGACATGATGTTGGCTTCGTCATCGTTGGTCAGCGCGAGGAAGATGTCTGCGTCGGCGATGTTTTCTTCCATCAGCAGATCGCGATCCGATGCACTGCCCTGCAACACCACGGTGCTGTCGAGCGTGTCCGAGAGATAGCGGCAACGCGCCGGGTTCATCTCGATGATCTTCACCTGATAGCGGCTTTCGATCGCCTCGGCCAGACGTTCGCCAATCTGTCCGCCACCGGCAATGACGATGCGTTTATAGGTTTCATCGAGGCGGCGCATTTCGCTCATGACCGCACGAATGTCCTCGCGGGCAGCGATGAAGAACACCTCGTCATCTGCCTCGATCACCGTGTCACCCTGCGGCAGGATCGGCCGGTCGCGGCGGAAAATCGCTGCGACGCGGGTCTCGACGTTCGGCATGTGCTCGCGCAACTGACGCAGTTGCTGACCGACCAGCGGCCCGCCGTAATAAGCGCGCACCGCCACCAGTTGTGCCGCGCCCTCAGCGAAGTCGATCACCTGCAACGCGCCCGGATGCTCGATCAGGCGCTTGATGTAGTTGGTGACCACTTGCTCGGGGCTGATCAGCACATCGACCGGAATCGCTTCGTTCTGGAACAGTTGCTCTTCGCGATTGAGGTACGACGCTTCGCGCACCCGGGCGATTTTCGTCGGGGTGTGGAACAGCGTGTGGGCGACCTGGCAGGCGACCATATTGGTCTCGTCGCTGTTTGTCACCGCCACCAGCATGTCGGCGTCGTCGGCACCGGCCTGACGCAGCACTGACGGCAGCGAGCCACGGCCCTGCACGGTGCGGATGTCGAGACGATCACCGAGATCGCGCAGGCGCTCGCCATCGGTGTCGACCACCGTGATGTCGTTGGCTTCGCTCGCCAGGTGTTCCGCCAGCGAACCGCCGACCTGCCCCGCACCGAGGATGATGATTTTCATCCAGTCACTCCATTGAATCCATTTAGCCGCGCGCGGCAGCGATCTTGATCAGCTTGGCGTAGTAGAACCCGTCATGCCCGCCCTGCTGGGCCAGCAATTGGCGACCATGCGGCTGCTTGATCCCGGCGGTCGTCGCCAGATCCAGTTCGCGGGCCCCCGGGGTGCGTTCGAGGAACGCGGCGATTACTTCGGTGTTCTCGGTCGGCAACGTCGAGCACGTCGCGTAAAGCAGGATGCCGCCGACTTCGAGGGCCTTCCACATCGCGTCGAGCAGTTCGCCTTGCAGTTGCGCGAGCGCGACGATGTCATCGGGCTGACGGGTCAGCTTGATGTCCGGGTGACGGCGGATGACGCCAGTGGCCGAGCAAGGCGCGTCGAGCAGGATGCGCTGGAACGGTTTGCCGTCCCACCACTTGTCGGTCTCGCGACCGTCGGCGGCGATCAGTTCGGCGCTGAGGCCGAGGCGTTCGAGGTTCTCGCGTACACGCACCAGACGCTTGGCTTCCAGATCCACCGCCACCACGCCGGCCAGCGCCGGTTCAGCTTCGAGGATGTGGCAGGTCTTGCCACCCGGCGCGCAGCAGGCGTCGAGCACTCGCTGACCTGGAGCCAGATCGAGCAGGTCGGCGGCCAGTTGCGCGGCTTCGTCCTGCACGCTGATCCAGCCTTCGGCAAAGCCCGGCAGGCTGCGCACGTCAGCGGCGGCTTCGAGGATGATGCCGTCGCGGCTGTAAACGCAGGGGGTTGCGGCGATGCCGGCGTCGGTCAGCAAACCGAGGTAGGCGTCACGGCTATGATGACGGCGATTGACCCTCAGAATCATCGGTGGATGCGCGTTGTTGGCTTCGCAAATCGCTTCCCACTGTTCCGGCCAGAAAGCCTTCAGGGATTTTTGCAGCCAGCGCGGGTGCGCGGTGCGTACCACCGGATCACGTTCCAGTTCGGCGAAAATCGCCTCGCTGTCGCGTTGTGCGCTGCGCAGCACGGCGTTGAGCAAACCCTTGGCCCAAGGTTTTTTCAGCTTCTCGGCGCAACCGACGGTTTCGCCGATGGCGGCATGCGGCGGCACACGGGTGTACAGCAACTGATAGAGACCGACCAGCAGCAACGCCTCGACATCGGCATCCGCAGCCTTGAACGGCTTCTGCAACAGTTTCTCCGCCAATGCCGACAGGCGTGGCTGCCAGCGAGCGGTGCCGAACGCCAGATCCTGGGTGAAACCGCGATCGCGATCCTCGACCTTGTCCAGTTGTGTCGGTAACGAACTGTTGAGCGAAGCTTTGCCGCTGAGTACAGCGGCGAGTGCCTTGGCGGCGGCCAGACGCGGATTCATTGCGCGTCCACCGCAGCGCCCAGCAGCGTGCCGACGGCGAATTTCTCGCGACGGCTGTTGAACAGATCGCTGAAGTTCAGCGCTTTGCCACCGGGCAATTGCAGGCGAGTCAGGCACAGTGCCTGTTCGCCGCAAGCGACGATCAGACCGTCCTTGCTGGCGCCGAGGATCGTCCCCGGTGCGCCGTTGCCGTCAGCGAGTGTCGCGGCCAGCACTTTCAGCGCTTCGCCATTCAGCGTGCTGTGGGTGATCGGCCATGGATTGAAGGCACGCACCAGACGTTCCAGCTCGACGGCCGGACGGCTCCAGTCGATGCGCGCTTCGTCTTTGTTCAGCTTGTGCGCGTAGGTGGCGAGGCTGTCGTCCTGCACTTCGCCTTGCAAGGTGCCGGCGGCCAGACCGGCAATCGCTTGCACCACGGCTGGCGGGCCCATCTCGGCGAGCCGGTCATGCAGGCTGCCGCCGGTGTCTTCGGCGCTGATCGGGGTGACGACCTTGAGCAGCATCGGGCCGGTGTCGAGACCGGCCTCCATGCGCATCACGGTCACGCCGCTTTCGGCATCACCGTGTTCGACGGCACGCTGGATCGGCGCTGCACCGCGCCAGCGTGGCAGCAGGGACGCGTGGCTGTTGATGCAGCCCAGACGCGGAATATCCAGCACCACTTGCGGCAGAATCAGGCCGTAGGCGACCACCACCAGCAAGTCCGGTTTCAATGCCGCCAGTTCAGCCTGAGCGTCTTCGTTGCGCAGGGTTGGCGGCTGCAACACCTGGATATTGTTTTCCAGCGCCAACTGCTTGACCGGGCTCGGCATCAGTTTTTGCCCGCGACCGGCCGGACGATCCGGTTGGGTGTAGACCGCAACGATCTCGTAAGGGCTGCTCAGCAGGGCCTTGAGGTGTTCGGCGGCGAATTCCGGGGTGCCGGCAAAGACGATGCGCAATGGCTCAGTCATGAAGGGCTCTCTGTTGCAAAGCATCTTGAAAAGAAAAAGGCTTGCCGCAGCAAGCCTTTGAAGAGGGGCATCAAGCGTTCTGGCGGTGCTGCTTTTCCAGTTTCTTCTTGATCCGGTCGCGCTTGAGTTGCGACAGGTAATCAACGAACAACTTGCCGTTGAGGTGGTCGCATTCGTGCTGGATGCACACCGCGAGCAGGCCTTCGGCGATCAGTTCGTAGGGCTGACCATCGCGGTCCAGCGCTTTAATTTTGACTTTCTGCGGGCGGTCGACGTTTTCGTAGAAACCCGGCACCGAGAGGCAGCCTTCCTGATACTGATCCATGTCTTCGGTCAGCGATTCGAACTCGGGATTGATGAACACCCGTGGTTCGGTGCGGTCTTCGGAAAGGTCCATCACGACAATACGTTTATGCACGTCGACCTGGGTCGCGGCGAGGCCGATGCCCGGCGCTTCATACATTGTTTCAAACATGTCATCGACCAGCTGACGCACTTCGTCGTCCACTACGGCCACAGGTTTGGCGATAGTGCGCAGGCGCGGGTCTGGAAATTCGAGGATGTTTAAAATGGCCATAGGCTTTGATTGATGCACATGTGAAGTAAAGTCGGGCGATGGCCTGGCGGGTCCGAGGATGCAGGCTACCGTTGTGAAACGTAGCTCTTCTTGAAAGAGCGAGCCACGGGGGCTCTGGCGTTTCACGCGAACGCACATAATAAAGGGATTCACCGCATGAGGAAATCACTACTCGCCCTGCTGCTTCTGGCTTCGGCCGGTGTGGCGCACGGGCAAGTGCAGCTCAAGGAAGGTTTTCCACAGCAATACAAGGTGGTAGCGGGGGACACACTCTGGGACATTTCCGGCAAATACCTGCGCCAGCCGTGGCAATGGCCACAGTTGTGGCAGGCCAATCCGCAGATTGAAAACCCCAACCTGATCTATCCCGGCGACACCTTGTCGCTGAATTACGTCAACGGCGAGCCACGGCTGATGCTCAATCGCGGCGAATCTCGCGGCACCATCAAGCTGTCGCCGCGCATTCGTACCAGCCCGGTGGCCGAGGCGATTCCGAGCATTCCGCTGAAATCGATCAACAGCTTTCTGCTGAGCAACCGCATCGTCGACAAGGTCGAGGACTTCGACAAGGCGCCGTACATCGTCGCCGGCGATGCCGAACGGGTGCTCAGTGGCACCGGCGATAGAATCTTCGCCCGCGGGCATTTCGACCCGAACCAGCCGGTCTACGGCATCTTCCGTCAGGGCAAGGTCTACATTGATCCGCAGACCAAGGAGTTCCTCGGGATCAACGCCGACGACATCGGCGGTGGCGAGATCGTTGCCACCGAAGGCGATGTCGCCACCCTCGCCCTGCAACGCACCACTCAGGAAGTGCGTCTGGGTGACCGCTTGTTCAGCGGCGAAGAACGTTCGATCAACTCGACCTTCATGCCCAGCGCCCCGAGCAGCCAGATCAATGGCGTGATCATCGACGTGCCGCGCGGCGTCACGCAGATCGGTGTGATGGACGTGGTCACCCTGAACAAGGGCAGACGCGATGGTCTGGCCGAGGGCAACGTGTTGGAGGTGATGAAAACCGGCGAAACCGTGCGCGACCGGATCACCGGCCAGCCGCTGAAAATTCCCGACGAACGTGCCGGTTTGCTGATGGTGTTCCGCACCTACGACAAACTTAGTTACGGCCTCGTGCTTAACGCTTCACGCTCGCTGGCGGTGCTCGACAAGGTGCGAAATCCGTAAGCTTGCTTCACAAGTTACCAACAGAGTTATCCACAGCTTGTTCCGAATGGTTCGGACCTTATAACGATCAAGGATGATCCATGATGCTGTCTGTCTGTACCCCGGTTTCCCCTGCGGAACTGGAAGCGCGTTTGCGCCTGCACCGATTGCCGGATATTGGCCCGAAACGTTTTGCCAGATTGCTCGAAGCGTTCGGCTCGGCGTCAAAAGCCATCAGCGCGCCGGCCAGTGCCTGGCGTTCGCTGGGTTTGCCAGCGAGCTGCGCGGAGGCTCGGCGTAGCCCTGAAGTGCGCGATGGCGCGAGCCACGCATTGGCTTGGCTAGAGCGCCCGGGCCAGCATTTGCTGATGTGGGACCAACCAGATTACCCGGCACTGCTGGCGCAGATTCCTGACCCGCCGCCGCTGTTGTTCGTCGCCGGTGACCCGCTGATTTTGGAAAAACCGCAGCTGGCGATGGTCGGCAGTCGTCGTGCTTCGCGTCCAGGGATGGACACCGCTGCCGCGTTTTCCCGCAGCCTCGCCGGGGCCGGTTTTGTCATTACCAGTGGTCTGGCGCTGGGCATCGATGCCGCCGCGCATCAAGCGGCGCTGGACGTTGGCGGGCAAACCGTCGGGGTGCTCGGAACCGGGCTGGAAAAATTTTATCCACAGCGCAATAGACGCCTTGCCGACGCGATGATTGCCTCGGGCAGCGCGGTGGTTTCGGAGTTTCCACTGGACGCCGGACCGACCGCCAGCAACTTCCCGCGCCGCAACCGCATCATCAGCGGTTTATCCCTCGGCGTGCTGGTGGTTGAGGCGAGTGTTGCCAGTGGTTCGCTGATCACCGCGCGGCTGGCGGCGGAACAGGGTCGCGAGGTGTATGCGATTCCCGGATCAATCCATCACCCCGGCGCCAAGGGTTGTCACCAGTTGATCCGCGATGGCGCGGTGCTGGTGGAAACCATCGAACACATCCTCGAAGGGCTGCGGGGCTGGCAGCAGCTACCGTTATGCATGGAAACGCCGCCGGTCGATCACCCGTTGTTGCGCTTGCTGCACGCGGCACCACACACCAGCGAAGCGTTGGTCGACAGCAGTGGCTGGGCGTTGCCCAAGGTGTTGGCGGCGCTGACCGAACTGGAAATGGACGGCCGCGCAGTGTGTGAAAACGGTCGCTGGATGGCCAGGACGAGCTAGGTTTTACGGGGAAGATCGGTAAACTGCGCGAAACCTGTTTGTGGAGAGTTTTTTCATGGTCAACAGTTGGCGTGTGCAACAAGCCGCACGAGAGATTCGCGCCGGGGCGGTGATTGCCTATCCAACCGAAGCCGTCTGGGGGCTGGGTTGCGACCCGTGGAACGAAGAAGCGGTGGATCGGCTGTTGGCGATCAAGAATCGCTCGGTGGACAAGGGGCTGATTCTGGTCGCTGACAACATCCGCCAGTTCGACTTCCTGTTCGAAGACTTCCCGCAGGAGTGGATCGACCGCATGGCCAGCACCTGGCCGGGGCCGAACACCTGGCTGGTGCCGCATCAGTGCCTGCTGCCCGAGTGGGTGACCGGGGTGCATGAGACCGTGGCATTGCGCGTGAGTGATCATCCGCAGGTGCGGGATCTGTGCTCGATGGTGGGGCCGTTGATTTCGACGTCGGCCAATCCACAAGGTCGCCCGGCAGCGCGCACGCGGTTGCGGGTCGAGCAGTATTTCCGTGGGCAGGTTGATCTGGTGCTCGGCGGGGAGTTGGGTGGGCGCAAGAACCCGAGCCTGATTCGTGACCTGGTGAGCGGCGAAGTGGTGCGCCCGGCCTAGAACCGAGTTGCTCCAATCGCTGGCAAGCCAGCTCCCACATGGGTGTTCGGTGTACATGGATTCCCTGTACAACTCAGAACCTGTGGGAGCTGGCTTGCCAGCGATGGCGTCCTCAAGGCAACAGAATTGTCGACCCAGTCGTGCGTCGTGCCGACAACTCGGTCTGCGCCTTCGCCGCATCCGCCAGTGAATAGCGTTGGCTGATATCCACTTTGATCTTGCCGCTGATGATCATCTCGAACAGCTCATCCGCCATGCGCTGCAGGTTCTCGGCATTGTTGGCGTAGGTCGCGAGGGTCGGCCGGGTCACGTACAGCGAACCTTTGGCCGAGAGAATCCCCAGATTCACCCCGTCCACCGCCCCCGACGCATTACCGAAACTGACCACCAGCCCACGCGGCGACACGCTGTCCAGCGAGGTCAGCCAAGTGTCTTTGCCGACGCCGTCATAGACCACCGGGACTTTTTTGCCGTCGGTCAATTCCAGCACGCGTTGCGCAACGTTTTCGTGGCTGTAATCGATGGTCGCCCAGGCGCCGTTGGATTTGGCCAGTTCGGCTTTTTCCTTCGAGCTGACGGTGCCGATCAGCTTCACGCCCAGCGCCTTGGCCCATTGGCAGGCCAGCGAGCCAACACCACCGGCAGCGGCGTGGAACAGAATGGTTTCGCCACCCTTGAGTTCATAGGTCTGGCGCAACAGATATTGCACGGTCAGGCCTTTGAGCATGACGCCGGCAGCGGTTTCGAAACTGATCTCGTCCGGCAGTTTCACCAGATTGTCCTGAGGCAAAACGTGCAGCTCGCTGTAGGCGCCCAAAGGGCCACTGCCATAAGCCACGCGATCACCGACCTTGAACCGGGTGACGTCGCTGCCCACCGCATCGACGATGCCCGCACCTTCAGCACCCAGGCCCGATGGCAGGGCTGGCGGTGCGTAGAGACCGCTGCGGAAATAGGTGTCGATGAAGTTCAGGCCAATCGCCTTGTTGGCCACGCGCACTTGGGTCGGGCCGGGCTCGGCGGGCTGATAGTCAACAAATTCGAGTACTTCGGGACCGCCGTGGGCGCGGAACTGGATACGCTTTGCCATCTGCCTGCTCTCCTTGGGGCTTTCGTGAACCCCCTATCCAACTCCCTTGGTTGATCTTCGTCAACTGCGGCGCGCCGGCCTGCGGTGGTATGCTACGCGCCCATTTGCGTCGCCCGCCCACGGGGCGCCGCCTAGTGATGCCCCGATCCAAGGTGATGCCATGACGACCCGCACCGACGCCGTAAAGGCCTATCTGCTCGACCTGCAAGAGCGCATCTGCGCCGCTCTGGAAACCGAGGACGGCGGCGCTCGCTTCGTCGAAGACGCCTGGACCCGGCCTGCCGGCGGTGGCGGTCGCACCCGGGTGATAGAGAACGGCACGGTGATCGAAAAGGGCGGCGTGAACTTCTCCCACGTGTTCGGCAACGGTCTGCCACCGTCGGCCAGCGCCCATCGTCCTGAACTCGCCGGTCGTGGTTTCGAAGCCCTCGGCGTGTCGCTGGTGATCCATCCGCACAACCCGCATGTACCGACTTCCCACGCCAACGTGCGCTTTTTCATCGCCGAGAAAGAAGGTGAAGAGCCGGTCTGGTGGTTCGGTGGCGGCTTCGACCTGACGCCGTATTACGGCAACGAAGAAGACTGTATTCACTGGCACCGCGTTGCCGAGCAGGCCTGCGCGCCGTTCGGGGCGGACGTTTATCCGCGTTACAAGGCGTGGTGCGACACCTATTTCCACATCAAGCATCGTCACGAACCGCGTGGCATTGGCGGCTTGTTCTTCGATGACCTGAACGAGTGGGACTTCGACACCAGTTTCGCCTTCATGCGCGCTATCGGTGACGCCTACATCGACGCGTATCTGCCCATCGTGCAGCGCCGCAAGCACGATGCGTTCACCGCGCAGCAACGCGAGTTCCAGGAATTCCGCCGTGGCCGCTACGTCGAGTTCAACCTGGTTTACGACCGTGGCACGCTGTTCGGCCTGCAATCGGGCGGGCGTACCGAGTCGATCCTGATGTCGCTGCCGCCGCAAGTGCGCTGGGGCTACGACTGGAAAGCCGAACCCGGCAGCGAAGAAGCACGCCTGACCGAATACTTCCTGCAAGACCGCGACTGGCTGGCCGAGGCCTGAGGACATCTGATGGATCGTTACGTCGTTTTCGGCAACCCGATTGGCCACAGCAAGTCGCCGATGATCCACAAGCTGTTTGCCGAACAGACCGGGCAGAGCCTCGAATACGCCACGCTGCTGGCGCCGCTGGATGACTTTGCCGGCTGCGCCACGGCGTTTTTCCGCGAAGGTCGTGGCGCCAATGTCACCGTACCGTTCAAGGAAGACGCTTATCGTCTGGCCAACGCCCTGACCGCCCGGGCGCAACGGGCCGGTGCGGTGAACACCCTGAGCAAACTGGCGGATGGTTCCTTGCTCGGTGACAACACCGACGGCGCCGGACTGGTGCGGGATCTGACGGTGAATGCCGGGTTCAGCCTGACTGGCAAACGCATTCTGCTGCTCGGCGCCGGTGGTGCGGTGCGCGGTGCGCTGGAACCGTTGCTGGCGGAACAACCGGCGTCGGTGATCATCGCCAACCGCACGGTGGACAAGGCTGAGCTACTGGCCGAGTTGTTCAGCGATCTGGGGCCGGTGTCAGCCAGTGGTTTCGACTGGTTGCGTGAGCCGGTGGACGTGATCATCAATGCCACTTCCGCCAGCCTCACCGGCGACGTGCCGCCGATTGCGCCGAGCCTGATCGAACCCGGCAAGACCCTGTGCTACGACATGATGTACGGCAAGGAGCCGACGGCGTTCTGCCGTTGGGCCACCGAGCATGGCGCGGCGGTATCGATGGATGGCTTGGGCATGCTGGCTGAACAGGCGGCGGAAGCGTTTTTCCTGTGGCGCGGGGTGCGCCCGGATACTGCTCCGGTTCTCGCCGAACTGCGCCGCCAACTGGCCGTTTAAAAGCATCGCTGGCAAGCCAGCTCCCACAAGGATCACCTAAATCCCTGTGGGAGCTGGCTTGCCAGCGATTGAAGTCGACGCGGATATCAGATCAGTCTTCAAACCTGATCGGGCATTTCTCCGGCCCTTCAAGCTTCCTCAACTCCTCCACCACCTGCGGCCGGGCCCCGCGCAAGGTCAGGCTGCGATCCTGACGCAGCAAACGCCGCGCTTCCTGATGCAGCATCTCCACCCCCGAATAATCGATGAAGTTGATCTGCTGCGCCTCGATCACCACTCGCGCGCCGTGCATCCGTTGCAGGCGCACTTGCAGGTAATGGCTGGCGCCGAAAAAAATCGAGCCGCCGACTCGCAGCACATCATCCTCGCCATCCCGCCAATGCTGCACCCGTGGTTGCGAAGTGCGTTTGAGATAGAAGAACAGCGACGCCAGCACCCCGGCGTAGATTGCCGTCTGCAACTCCAGCAGTAGCGTGGCGAGACAGGTCAGCGCCATCACCACGAACTCGGCACGGCTGACCCGCAGCAACGAACGAATCCCGCGATGATCGACCAGTCCCCAGGCGATCAACAGAATGCTGCCGGCCATGGCCGGGATCGGAATGTGCGCAATCAACCCGGCGCCGAAAATCGCGAATAACGCTACCCAGATCGCCGAAAACACCCCGGCCAGCGGCGAGCAGGCGCCCGCCTCGTAGCTCAGTCCGGAACGGGTGAATGATCCGGCAGACAGCGAGCCGGAAAAAAACGCCCCGACGATATTCGACAAGCCCTGAGCGCGGACTTCCTGATTGGCGTCGAGCAATTGCTGCGAACGGGCGGAAATCGAGCGGGCAATCGACAGGCTGGTAACCAGCCCGAGCATGCCCACCGCAACGGCGCTGGGCAGCAGACGCAGAATCAAATCCAGATCCAGCGGTAACGCGCTGAACGGTGGCAAGCGACCGACAAATGCGCTGACCAGATGCACGTGGCCGAACATCGCCGGCCACAGCCACACCACCAGACTGCCAAGCACCAGCGTCATCAGCAGCGTCAGCCAGCGCGGCAGCAATTGTTTCAGCACCACACCGACCACCACCGTGGCCACGCCGAGGGCCAGTGAAGGTTTATCCACAGCCCCGAGATGGTGGATCAGATCCATCAGGCTAGCCAGCGCTGTGGCTTTGGCTGGTAGATCCAGGCCAAGCAAGTTCGGCAGTTGCCCGATGGCAATCACCACCGCTGCGCCGAGGGTGAAACCCAGCACCACCGAATGCGAGACGAAATTCACCAGTGCGCCGAAACGCAGCAAACCGAGCAACCACTGGAATATCCCGGCGAGCAAGGTCAGCAGCAGAATCAGCGTGATGTAGTCCTGCGATGCCGGCACGGCCAATGGGCTGACGCTGGCGTAGAGCACAATCGAAATGGCTGCGGTCGGGCCGCAGATCAGATGCCACGACGAACCCCACAGGCAGGCGATCAACACCGGGATGATTGCCGCGTAGAGACCGTATTCAGGTGGGAGACCGGCGATCAACGCGTAGGCAATCGACTGCGGCAACGCGAGAATTGCACCGCTGAGCCCAACGATCAGATCCCGCCCGACGCTGGCGCGGGTCTGCCGAGGCAGCCAGGACAGGAATGGGAAGAGTGAATGGCGGCTGGGGAAGGCCATGGGTTCTCGCGGTTGGGGTTTTCAGGCAAGCCTATCAGGACAGCGCGATCATTGTGGCGAGGGGATTTATCCCCGTTCGGCTGCGAAGCAGTCGCGTGACCGTTACACGCGGTACATCTGATATTTCGTGCGTGCAGGTTTTGGGGTCGCTCCGCGACCCAACGGGGATAAATCCCCTCGCCACAGGTAAATGGGAGGTCTTACAGTTTGGCTTTGACGGCAGCCAGAGCCTCCTTGCCGTCCAAGGTCTTCACCCCATCCAGCCACTTATCCAGCACCGCCGGATTCGCCTTGATCCACGCCTTCACCGCATCAGCATTACTGACCTTCTTGTTCACCACCTCGGCCATGATGCTGTTCTCCATCTCCTGAGTGAACGAAAGATTGGTCAGCAATTTACCCACATTCGGGCAGGCCTCGGCGTAACCCTTGCGCGTCAGGGTAAAGACGCTGCCGGTGTCACCGAAGTATTTCTCGCCGCCCTTCAAGTAATGCATCTTCAATTGCACGTTCATCGGGTGCGGGGTCCAGCCGAGGAAGGTCACGAACTTCTGCTTCTTCACCGCCCGCGAAACTTCGGCGAGCATCGCCTGTTCGCTGGATTCGATCAGCTTCCACTGACCCAGATCGAAGTCGTTTTTCTTGATGATGTCTTGCAGCGAGATATTCGCCGGCGCGCCGGAGCCGATGCCGTAGATCTTCTTCTCGAACTTGTCGGCGAACTTGTTCAGGTCAGCAAAGTTATGCACACCCGCGTCCCACACGTAGTCCGGCACGGCCAAAGTGAACTCGGTGCCGTCGAGGTTCTTCGCCAGTTGCGTGACATCACCGGTGGCGACGAACTTGTCATAGAAGCCCTGCTGCGCCGGCATCCAGTTACCGAGGAAGACATCGACCTGGCCGTCCTTCAAGCCGCCAAAGGTGATCGGCACCGCAAGCGTGTCGACCTTGGCCTTGTAGCCCATGCCGTCCAGCAGAAACCCGGTGATGGCGTTGGTCGCGGCGATGTCGCTCCAGCCGGGGTCGGCCATTTTCACCGTCTCGCAACTTTGCTCGGCGAATGCCGATGCGCTGCCCAGTGCGAGCAGGCTGACCGTCACTACTGTGGATAACTTGACCATGGACTTCCCCTTAACATTATTGGTTTTGGCAGGGTTGTGGATAACGTGCTTTGCGCTCCAGGTCATCGAGGTCGATGTGGTTGCGCATGTACTGCTGACTGGCGTCCACCAGCGGCTGGTGATCCCAGCTCTTCAGCTTGCCGACGGTCAGGGCATCGGCGACAAACCGGCGGCGTCGTTGACTGGCGAGCACCTGGCGGGTGATCGCCGGGATGTCCCATTTTGCCCGCGCCTCGGCGAGAAAATCGTCGAACAGCGGGCGATGTTGCGGCGACTGGCTGAGTTCTTCCAGTTCACGCGGATCGTTATCCACGTCGAAGAGTAGGCAAGGGTCGTCTTCACTGTAGATAAATTTGTAGGCGCCACGACGGATCATCATCAACGGGCTGATGGTGCCTTCGGCCATGTATTCGCCGAACACTTCGTCATGCCCGCCCTGCCCTTGCAGGTGCGGCACCAGCGAGCGGCCATCCAGCGGCAGGCCCGGTTCCAGGGTGCCGCCGGCCAGTTCGACGAAGGTTGGCAACAGGTCAGCGGTGGACACCGCAGCGCTGACACGGCTGGCGCCGAACTGGCCCGGAGCACTTATCAACAGGGGCACCCGTGCGGCCATTTCGAACCAGTGCATTTTGTACCAGAGGCCTTTCTCGCCGAGCATGTCGCCATGGTCGCCGGAGAACACGATGATCGCATCGTCGATCAGCCCGGTTTCCTCCAGAGTTTGCAGAAGTTTGCCGACGTTGGCGTCGATATAGCTGCACGCGCCAAAATACGCCCGACGTGCATCACGAATCTTATCCACAGGCAGTGGCTTGTCCCACAGGTCGTACACCTTGAGCAGGCGCTGTGAGTGCGGATCGAGTTCGTGCGGGTCTGGCGTTGTAGGTAGCGGGATATCGGCATCGTCGTACAAATCCCAGAACGCCTTGGGAATTGTGTACGGGTCGTGTGGATGAGTCATCGACACGGTCAAGCAGAATGGCTGGTCGCCGTCCTCGCGGATGTGGTCGAACAGATACTGCTGCGCCTTGAACACCACCTCTTCGTCGAAGTCGAGCTGGTTGGTGCGCACGCAGGGCCCGGCTTGCAGCACCGAGGACATATTGTGATACCACGTCGGGCGCACGTCCGGCTCGTCCCAGTTCACCGCCCAGCCATAGTCGGCCGGATAGATGTCGCTGGTCAGGCGTTCTTCATAGCCGTGCAGTTGATCCGGGCCGCAGAAATGCATCTTGCCCGACAGCGCCGTGCGGTAACCGAGGCGGCGCAGGTAATGGGCGTAGGTCGGAATATCGGCAGGGAAATCGGCGGCGTTGTCGTAGGCGCCGATCTTGCTCGGCAACTGGCCGCTTACCAGGGTGAAACGCGATGGCGCGCATAGTGGACTGTTGCAATAAGCAGCGTCGAACACCACGCCTTGGGCGGCGAGGCGCGAAAGATTCGGCAGTTTGATCGGCGACGGGCCGTAGAACGGCAACATTGGCGCGGCCATTTGATCGGCCATGATGAAAAGAATGTTCTTGCGCTTCATGTGATCGCGGCATTCCATGTTGAATATTTATGCGAGAGTGCTGCGATTGAGCATGGATTCCATAGCGGATCTGGTAAACACCGTGGCCGGCAATGACTAGGATAAGCACAGCTTATGTATGAAGCCCTTGGCGATCTGTCCCTCGACCTGCTCCGTGCCTTCGATGCGGCGGCCCGTCATCGCAGCTTCACTGCCGCTGCGGTAGAACTGGGCACCACGCAACCGGCGATCAGTCAGCAGATCAAACGGCTCGAAGAACAGCTCGGCACGCGACTGTTCGACCGTATCTACCGTGGCATTGAATTGACCGAGGTCGGGTCAATCCTGTTCGAGCAAGTTACCCTCGGTTTGCAGAATATCGACGCAGGATTGAGCGCGATCAGCGCACAACAGCAGCACGAGGTGTTACAGGTCGCGACCGATTTTGCCTTTGCTGCGTACTGGCTGATGCCGCGCTTGCACCGTTTCCATGAAGCCAATCCGCAAGTGGACGTGAGCCTGGTCACCAGCGAACGAAATCACAACATGCTGCGCACTGACATCGATGTGGCGATCCTGTTTGGCGACGGCCGTTTCAAGCAGGGTGAAAGCCATTGGCTGTTCAGCGAGGAAGTGTTCCCGGTGTGCAGTCCGCAATTGCTCAAGGAGCGCACCCTGCCCTTGCCGGCGCAGGCGTTGCTGGAGTTTCCGTTGCTGCACCTGCGTGGGGAAAACAGCAGCAACTGGTTTGACTGGAGCGGGTTGTTTCGCGAGCTGGGCATCAGCACGCCGCCAGCGCCGGGGCAGTTGCGCTTCGACAATTACACGCTGCTGATTCAAGCGGCGATTGGCGGTCAGGGCGTGGCCATCGGCTGGCGTCACCTTGTGGATAACTTGCTGACCCAGGGTTTGTTGTGTCGGCCGATTGCTGAAACGACGTTATCGCGGCTGGGGTATTACGTGGTGTTGCCCCAGCGTAAGCGGCGTGGGGCGTTGATTCAGCAGTTTGTTGATTGGTTGATGGCGGAGCAGGCCAGTAGTGCTGAATCGTTGAGCGGGGTGACGTTACCTTCAATTGCGGTTTGAGGATCAAAAGATCGCAGCGTGCCGCAGCTCCTACATTGGATCTGCGGCGTTTGACTATTGGGTAGCCGCCACAAAATTCACGTGCTGGCCCACATGCAGATTCAACCGCAGCTCATCGGCAATCCCCACCGCGACCCGGTTCAACCGTTCCAAGGGCTCGGCCAGCCCCGGCTCAAGATTGCCGCCGACCTGGCTGAAATGCTCAATGGTCAGCCCGGCCACGCCGTGCGGCGCATTGACCAGCGTCCAGTGCGCCGAACTGCTCTGCAATGCTTCGCGGATTTCTTCGGCAGCATGACGCTGCAACGGGTCGGCCAATTCCGGATCGTCCAGCACCGCGAAGTCGCCAACCACAAACAACCGCGCCACCCCCGCCGCCTGCAAACCGTCCACCAGCGCATCCACCGCCAGCACTTGTTCCACCGGCCCGAGCACCACGGATCTTTCGACATGATCGCTGCTGAACGGCAGCCCCGGCGCATCCAGTAAACAGATCACCGCCGAACTGCCGGCCACACTCTGGTTGACCCGTTCGGCATCGAACAGATCGCCGCTTTTGGTACGCAGCCCCGGACGCGGTGCGAGAGCGGTAAGGTCGTCGAGAATCGCGATGACTTCGTGCTGACGGCGCAGCATCTCAGCCATCAATGCAGCGCCCAGGCTGGACATGGCACCATAGAGCACCACTTTCACCGTCGGGGTTTCAGCATTTTTCATGGCTGTTTTCCTTGTTGTTGGCCTATATGGCGTGTGACCGGTGGAAAACACCGAGGGTTCGAATCGATTCAGAGGGATTCAGATGCAAGCGATCAAGGGTTACCACGCCCACGTGTATTTCGACGCCAGCACCATCGATCAGGCGCGGGCCTTGTGCGAGCAAGCCGCGCAGTTGTTTCCACTGAAAATGGGCCGCGTCCACGAGCGCCCGGTCGGTCCGCACCCGGACTGGAGCTGCCAATTGGCCTTCGGCCCGGAGTTGATCGGCGACGTACTGCCGTGGCTGGCGCTCAATCGCAAAGGTCTGGTGGTGTTTCTGCACCCGGACACCGGCGATGATTTGCTCGATCACACTGAACATGCGATCTGGATGGGCGCGATCCGGCCGCTGGATCTGTCTATTTTCTGATCAAAGGGTTTCTTCGGGTTCGCCCGACAAGTGCTCATCCAGATGCACCAGCGAAAGGTAGCTGAAAGCTTCCCCGATTAGGATCGCCCCACTTCCGGCAACAGACCGGTTGGCCAACGCGTGTGTTTGCTCGCTCGCCCGGCCCAATTAACAACAACAATGGTGATTCTGATGTCCTCTGTAGCCCGCCTTCTCGCTGTCACTCCGCCCGTACGCCTCGTGCTCCCCGTTCTGCGCTGATCCCGCCCGATCTGCTCATTTAACTAGCCGCGCTACGCCTGGAGTATTCCCATGCTGACTTTCCTTGGCTTTGCCATGGTCATCACGTTCATGTTTTTGATCATGACCAAGCGCCTGTCTGCGCTGATCGCCCTGATCATTATTCCGATCATCTTCGCCCTGTTCGGCGGTTTTGCGCCGAAGATCGGCCCGATGATGCTCGAAGGCATCACCAAGCTTGCGCCGACCGGCGTGATGCTGATGTTCGCCATTCTGTATTTCGCCCTGATGATCGACTCTGGCCTGTTCGACCCGGCCGTGCGCAAGATCCTCAAACTGGTCAAGGGCGACCCGCTGAAAGTTTCGGTCGGCACCGCCGTACTGGCGCTCGTCGTTTCCCTTGATGGTGACGGCGCGACCACTTATATGATCTGCGTGGCCGCCATGCTGCCGCTGTACAGCCGCATTGGCATGAGCCCGCGGATCATGGCCGGTCTGATCATCCTCGCCGGTGGCGTGATGAACATGACCCCATGGGGCGGCCCGACTGCCCGTGCTGCCAGTGCGCTGCATGTCGACCCGTCGGACATCTTTGTGCCGATGATCCCGGCGATGGCTGCCGGTGTGGTGGCGATCCTGATCATTGCCTACTTCTACGGCAAACGTGAGCGTGCGCGTCTGGGTGAACTGCACCTGATCGGCGATGAAATGGATCACAGTGAAATCAGTGTTTCGCAGTTCCCGGATGCCCGTCGTCCGAAACTGATCTGGTTCAACGGCCTGCTGACCCTGGCGCTGATGTGCACGCTGATCGCCGGCCTGCTGCCGCTGCCGGTGCTGTTCATGGTGGCGTTCAGTATCGCGATGATCGTCAACTACCCTTGCCTGCAAATGCAGAAGGATCGCGTCGCAGCCCACGCCGGTAGCGTGCTGTCGGTGGTCAGTCTGATTTTCGCGGCGGGTATCTTCACCGGTATCCTTTCCGGAACCGGCATGGTCGACGCCATGTCGAAAAGCCTGTTGGCAGTGATCCCGGACTTCCTCGGCCCGTACCTGGCGGTGATTACCGCGCTGGTGAGCATGCCGTTCACATTCTTCATGTCGAACGACGCGTTCTACTACGGTGTGTTGCCGGTGCTATCCGAAGCGGCCAGCCATTACGGCATCACCGCCGTGGAAATGGCCCGTGCCTCGATCGTCGGTCAGCCCGTCCACTTGCTGAGTCCGCTGGTGCCATCGACTTACCTGCTGGTGGCATTGGCCGGCATCGAATTCGGTGACCATCAACGCTTTACCCTGAAGTGGGCAGTGCTGGTCTGCCTGTGCATACTGGTTGCCGCATTGCTGTTGGGGGTTTTCCCGCTGTTCAGCACGTTGTAACGGCCTCAAACTACCGCGCCGCCAGCTGATTGCTGGCGTCGTGGTTTAACACTCGCTCAAAGGAATACACATGGAATGGCTGACCAACCCTGAAATCTGGGTTGCCTTCTTCACCCTGACCGCCCTGGAAATCGTCCTCGGCATCGATAACATCATCATGATTTCGATCCTGGTCAGCCGCATGCCGAAACACATGCAGCAGCGCACCCGGATCTTCGGTCTTGGCCTGGCCATGGTCACCCGAATCCTGTTGCTGCTGTCGATCACCTGGGTCATGCGCCTTACCGCCGATCTGTTCGAAGTCTTCGGCCAGGGCATCTCCGGTCGCGACCTGATTCTGTTCTTCGGTGGCCTGTTCCTGTTGTGGAAAAGCTCGCAGGAGATGTATCACGCGCTGGAAGGTGAAGACGAAAGCGACGACACGCCTGGCGGCAAGGGCGGCAACTTCCTCTACACCATCATCCAGATCGCGATCATCGACATCGTGTTCTCGCTGGACTCGGTCATCACTGCCGTCGGCATGGTGTCCCACGTTCCGGTCATGGTCGCGGCAATCGTCGTGGCGGTGCTGGTGATGATGCTGGCGTCGGGCAAGATCAGCGAATTCATCGACAAACACCCGTCGCTGAAGATGTTGGCGCTGTCGTTCCTGCTGGTGGTCGGCACCGTGCTGATCGCCGAGTCGTTCGACGTGCACGTACCGAAAGGGTACGTCTACTTCGCGATGGGCTTCTCGCTGGCGGTTGAAGCGATCAACATCAAGTTGCGCACCGCGATGGCGAAAAAGAAGAAGCAGCAAGACCCGGTGAAACTGCGTAAAGACATCCCGGGCCAATAACCCGGTAACTGCCTACATGCAGCACCCCTGTGGGAGCGAGCCTGCTCGCGAAGACGGCGTGTCAGTCGACAGAAATGTTGGCTGACCCACCGCTATCGCGAGCAGGCTCGCTCCCACATTTGTTTGTGCAGCCCCCGAAACGCCAGACAACGCACACCTTGTGGGAGCGGAGTGTCAGCCGACATCAATATTGCCAGTGCCGCCGCCATCGCTGGCAAGCCAGCTCCCACAGGATTTTCATTCCACCGATGATTCTTGCCTGTGCCCAAACCCTGTAGGAGTGAGCCTGCTCGCGATAACTGACTGCCAGTCGCCATCTGTGGTGGCTGACCCACCGCTATCGCGAGCAGGCTCACTCCCACATTTGTTTGTGCAGCCCCCGAAATGCCAGGCAACGCACACCTTGTGGGAGCGGAGTGTCAGCCGACATCAATATTGCCAGTGCCGCCGCCATCGCTGGCAAGCCAGCTCCCACAGGATTTTCATCCCACCGATGAGTCTGTGCCTGAGCGCAAAACCTGTAGGAGTGAGCCTGCTCGCGATAACTGACTGCCAGTCGCCATCTGTGGTGGCTGACCCACCGCTATCGCGAGCAGGCTCACTCCCACATTTGTTTGTGCAGCCCCCGAAATGCCAGGCAACGCACACCTTGTGGGAGTCTGGCTTGCCAGCGATAGCGGAGTGTCAGTCGACATCAATATTGCCAGTGCCACCGTCATCGCTGGCAAGCCAGACTCCCACAGGGTTTTCATTCCACCGATGATTCTTGCCTGTGCCCAAACCCTGTAGGAGTGAGCCTGCTCGCGATGACTGACTGCCGGTCGCCATCTGTAGTGGCTGAACCACCGCTATCGCGAGCAGGCTCACTCCTACATAGCGCTTCAGTGGACTTAAAATTGTGTTGGTCTTCAGGTGCTTCGCCGTTTGTGTGAGGTTTTTTTGATGACAGTTTTGTTTCAATCCACTCTTTAGCTGTGCAATGCTGGCGCCCAGACCGTTAGCCAACTACAGCTTAAGTATCAAAAACGTAGAAACCGCGCGGCACCGTCAATTTGCCTCTTTGGGGCGCTACCACCACAGGGGGTCTGCATGCTCACCCTGCTCAATTTGCTTTCTGCCGTGGCCCTGCTGATTTGGGGCACGCACATTGTTCGAACCGGCATCCTGCGGGTGTACGGCACCAACCTGCGCCATGTGATTGGCCAGAACATGTCCAAGCGCTGGCTCGCGTTCGTTGCCGGTATTGTCGTGACCGCGATGGTGCAGAGCAGCAACGCCACGGCGATGCTCGTCACTTCATTCGTCGGCCAAGGGTTGATGGCGCTGACGCCGGCGCTGGCGACCATGCTCGGCGCCGACGTCGGTACGGCGCTGATGGCGCGGGTGCTGACGTTCGACTTGTCGTGGTTATCGCCGCTGTTGATTTTCCTTGGGGTGATTTTCTTTCTGTCGCGCAAACAGACGCGGCTCGGGCAGATGGGCCGGGTGGCTATCGGGCTGGGGCTGATCATTCTGGCGCTGCAACTGATCGTTGAAGCCGCCGCACCGATCACCCACGCGCAGGGTGTGAAGGTGATTTTCGCCTCGCTGACCGGCGATATCCTGCTCGACGCCTTGGTCGGTGCGTTGTTCGCGATGATTTCCTACTCCAGCCTCGCGGCGGTGCTGCTGACCGCAACGCTGGCGGGTGCCAGTGTGATCAGCCTGCCAGTGGCAATCGGTCTGGTGATCGGTGCCAACATCGGCAGCGGCGTGCTGGCGTTCATGAGCACCAGCATGCAGAACGCTGCGGGTCGGCAAGTGGCGCTCGGCAGTCTGCTGTACAAACTCATCGGCCTGCTGCTGATCATCCCGGTACTCGACCCGCTGGTGCACTGGATCGACAGCCTCGATTTCAGCCCGCAGGAAATGGTCATCGGCTTCCACCTGCTCTACAACACCGCGCGTTGCCTGATTCTGCTGCCGAGTGTCGGGCCGATGGCGCGGTTGTGCGCGTGGTTGCTGCCGGAACGGCCGGAGGTCAACGGCACCGCCAAACCCCGACATCTCGACCCGACAGCGCTGGTCACCCCGAGTCTGGCGCTGGCCAACGCTGCCCGTGAAACCCTGCGCATGGGCGATCTGCTCGACAACATGCTCGACGCCACGCTCGATGTGTTGCGCGGTAAGCAAACCGCCATCACCCAGGAAATGCGCCGTCTCACCGATGACGTCGAAGCGCTGTACAGCGCGATCAAACTGTATCTGGCGCAAATGCCCCGCGAGGATCTCGGCGAGCAGGACAGTCGGCGCTGGGCGGAAATCATCGAACTGGCGATCAACCTGAAACTCGCCAGCGACCTGATCGAACGCATGCTGCGCAAGATCCAGCAGCAGAAGACTTCGCAGCGCCGCTCGTTTTCCGAAGAAGGTCTGGAGGATTTGGCCGGGCTGCATCAGCAACTGATCGCTAATTTGCGGTTGGGGCTGTCGGTGTTTCTCAGTGGCGACCGGGAAAGCGCCCGGCAGCTATTGCGCGAGAAACGTCGCTTTCGCGCACAGGAACGCCGTTTGGCCCACGCCCATGTCAGCCGTTTGCAACGTAAGATCGTGCAGAGTATTGAAACCAGCTCGCTGCATCTGGAGTTGATTGCCGACATGAAACGGCTCAATTCGCTGTTTTGCAGCAGTGCTTATGTGGTGCTGGAGACGGCGGATACAGGCGCACTGGAAGCGGACGATATCGCCGACATTACGCATTCGCCTTGAACGTCTGCGGCTGGGGTCAGTCAGTAACTCATGATTCAGCTTCAAGGACGCCTTCGCTGGCAAGCCAGCTCCCACAGGATTTGCGGCGCACACAAAACCCTGTGGGAGCTGGCTTGCCAGCGATAGCGGTCTGACTGACGACACGGATCTCCAATTCAGCCGTATGGAAGCTCGTTATGCGTTGCCTGTTATTCGCCTGTTTACTGCTCGGTTCCCTGCCCGCCTTCGCCCTGGATCGTTTTCAGGTTGAAGGCTATGCGCTGCCCAACGGCCTGCAACTGTTGCTCAAACCCGGCACCGAACGTGGGCATGTGGCAATTCGGCTGGTGGTCGGCGTGGGCATGGATGACTTCGGTTGCGATAAAAAAGAGCTGCCGCATCTGCTCGAACATCTGCTGTTCAGCGGCATCGACGCCACCGGTGAAGGTGGCATCGAGGAGCGCATGCAGGCGCTGGGCGGCGACTGGAACGCCTTCACCAGCAACGCCGACACCACGTTCGTCATCGAAGCCCCGGCGAAGAACCAGCGCAAGGTGCTCGACCTGCTGCTTGATCTGCTGACCCAGACGCGCATCGATGACAACGCGATCAACGCCGCCAAACGTGTGGTCGAGCGCGAGGACGGTGGCCACTACACACGCCTGCGCCGCTTCCTCGACCGCCAGGATCTGGGCCACAGCGCCAGCAATCAACTGGCGGTGGAACTCGGCCTGAAATGCCCGCAGCGCGCCGAGGTCGATCACCTGACCCAGAAGCAATTGGAGAAGGTGCGCAAGACCTGGTACGCGCCGAACAACATGACGCTGATCGTGGTCGGCGAACTCGACAAGTTGCTGCCGGCCTATCTGGAACGCACCTGGGGCGCGCTCGAAGCGGTTGATCCGGCGGAGCATCGTCCGCTGCCGGACATCCGTATCAGTGCTGCCCATGAACGCACGCTGACACGCGGTTTCATCGGCGACGGCGCCAAGCTGCACTGGCTGGTGCCGGAACCGGTGCTGGACGAGCAGTACGATGAAACCTTCGATCTGCTCAAGGATTACCTGGATTGGGCGCTGTATCGCCAGTTACGTCTGAACCATGGCTTGTCTTACGGGCCGTGGGCCGAGCGTGAGGTATTCGGTGGTGTCGGCTTCATGAGCCTGAATGCCGATCTGGATCGTGACGACGTGGCCGAGGCCGAGCAGGTGATTGAAGACCTCAAGGCGGATCTGCTGAAAAACGGTCTCGACGCCGACACCTTCGCCCGCCTCAAACAAGCGGCCATCGCCCATCAGGCTTGGGCGGTGCAGGGCAACAGCGGAATGGCTGACTATTACTGGAGCGCGCTGGGTGATTACGAGGACGGCCGCTTCGCCGACCCCGCCCGTGAGCTGCAAGGGGTGACGCTGGAAGCGGCGAACAAGGCCATGCGCGAGTTGCTGCTGCAAC
Organism: Pseudomonas sp. NPDC087346; assembly: GCF_044744235.1. Lineage (NCBI taxonomy): Bacteria > Pseudomonadati > Pseudomonadota > Gammaproteobacteria > Pseudomonadales > Pseudomonadaceae > Pseudomonas > Pseudomonas sp. NPDC087346. The sequence goes on along the minus strand of NZ_JBIUXX010000062.1, from coordinate 7,348 downwards.
CGGGGTATTTGCGGATTGAAAAGCCGTTGTTCGGTGATGATGAGGTGCTGTGGCTGATTGCGGGTGGGCTCGGTGTGTTGCTGCTGATTTTGATTGGCTGGCGATTGCATCGCCGAGGCCAGTCCAAACCTCAAGACTGACGAGAACTCCTGTGGTGAGGGGATTTATCCCCGTTGGGTTGCGCAGCAGCCCCAAAACCTGCGAACCGGATCATTCAGATACATCGCATTTGCAGGATTTACGACGGTTGCGCCGCCGAACGGGGATAAATCCCCTCGCCACGGGGGGTGGGCGGCGGTAACCTTTCGGGGTTTTTTCCTACAGTGTTGTGAATCGCCAAAATGCAAAAAATCCGCCTCCTGATCCAGCGCATTCTCGAACTGATGAAGCGCTATCCCGGGGTCATTGCGCTTGGCGGTTTCCTGTCCGGGGTCGGCAGTTTCATTCTGGTTGATCGCCAGCAAGGTCTGGCGACCTGGATCACCATCATCATGCTGCTCAGCTGGATCTGGCTGATGCTGGAAAACACCCTGACCGGCCTGTTCACCCGCGTGTTCAAACGGGAAATCCCCCAGCCGCTGCTGCGTTACGCGACGCAGATGATCCATCAGGAAAGCCTGTTTTTTGTCCTGCCGTTCTTCTTCATCACCACCACCTGGAACAGCGGTCAGCTGGTCTTCACCGGGCTGCTGAGCATCGCCGCGCTGATCTCGATCACCGACCCGCTCTATTACAAATGGCTGGCGCCACGGCGCTGGGCGTTTCTCGCGTTGCACACCCTGACCCTGTTCGCCGCCCTGCTCACCGCGCTGCCGGTGATCATGCACCTGACCACGTCGCAGAGCTTTAAATGGGCGCTGGGGATTTCCGTGCTGTTGTCGTTCCCGAGCCTGGCGTCGATCTTCCCGATCCGCACCGTGCGCAACGCGCTGGCGATTTTGTGTATCACCGTCGGCATCGGCGCGGCGGGCTGGACCCTGCGTTCGTGGGTGCCGCCGGCAACGTTGTGGATGACTGACGTGGCGATCAGCACGCAGTTGCAGGATCGCACCCCCGGCGCCAGCCTCGAACAGGTCAGTGCCGAGCAGATCCGCAACGGCGGGCTCTACGCCTACACCGCGATCAACGCGCCACGCGGGCTCGATGAGCGGATCTATCACGTCTGGCAGTTCAACGGCCAAGAGGTCGACCGCATCGCCCTGGATATTCATGGCGGACGCAAGGAAGGCTACCGGGCGTGGACGCACAAGCAGAACTTCCCCGGCAACCCGGCGGGCAAATGGCAGGTGCGGGTACTGACCGAGGACGGTCAGGTGATCGGCGTGCTGCGGTTTGAAGTGACAGACAGCACAGCGATCAAAGAAAAGTAATCCGGTTCGTGCTATTACGTATCCCAGCGTATTTAGCCGAACAAGCACGGAGCTTATGACCAGCAGCTCGATGACAGGCAGTGCCCAACTGGACACCTCCGCCGCCCCTGCCCGTCTGCGGGTCACGGGGGACTGGACGCTCGCCCATTACGCCGACCTCAAGCACCTCAGCGAAAGCCTTCACGGCCAGTACGACGCCAACACCATCGTTGACCTCAACGGCCTCGGCGCGCTCGACACTGCTGGCGCTTCCTTGCTGGTGGAACTGCTCGGCTCCGAGCGCCTCGGCAAATCCGCCGAACACCCCGACTGCACGATTTCCCCCGCCGACCGCGCCTTGCTGCAGACGGTGTATCGCTCGCTGACCGACTTTTGCGTACCGATCAAGGAACCGGAAGTCAGCGTCAGCGTGCAACTGCTGACGCGCATCGGGCGTGCGGTGGACACGGTGTGGCAGGACACCCTGCAACTGCTGGGGTTTGTCGGGCTGATTCTGGAAACCATCGCGCGTGGCCTGTTCCGGCCCAAGCGCTGGCGGATCACGCCGATGGTCGCGCACATCGAGCAGACCGGCCTCGATGCTGCGCCGATTGTGGCGCTGCTGACATTTCTGGTCGGCGCGGTGGTGGCGTTTCTCGGCGCGACAGTGCTGGCGAGTTTCGGCGCCAGTATCTTCACCGTGGATCTGGTCGGCTTCGCCTTCCTGCGCGAATTCGGCGTGTTGCTGACCGCGATCCTGATGGCCGGGCGCACCGCCAGTGCGTTCACCGCACAGATCGGTTCGATGAAGGCCAACGAAGAAATCGACGCGATCCGCACCCTCGGCCTCGACCCTATCGAGTTGCTGGTGGTGCCGCGAGTGTTGGCGTTGCTGGTGGCGCTGCCGATGCTGACCTTTCTGGCGATGCTCTGCGGGATCATTGGCGGCGGCGTGGTCTGTGCGGTGTCGCTGGGGATTTCTCCGGCGATGTTCCTCGCGCTGCTGCAAAGCGATATCGGCATTCAGCATTTTCTGGTCGGGTTGGTCAAAGCGCCGATCTTCGCCTTCCTGATCGCGGCGATTGGTTGCCTTGAAGGCTTCAAGGTCAGTGGCAGCGCCGAATCGGTCGGCGCCCACACCACGTCCAGTGTGGTGCAGTCGATTTTCGTGGTGATCGTGCTCGACGCGGTGGCCGCACTGTTCTTCATGGAGATGGGCTGGTGAGTCGTCTACCGCGCGCGCCCTCGGAGGCGGTGATCGAAGTCCGTGGCCTGTGCAATCGCTTCGGTAGCCAGAGCGTGCACGAGAACCTCGATCTGGACTTGTACAAAGGTGAAATCCTCGCGGTGGTCGGTGGCTCCGGCAGCGGCAAATCGGTGTTGCTGCGTAGCATCATCGGTTTGCGCAGGCCCAGCGAAGGCATGGTCAAAGTGTTCGGCAAGAACCTGCCGAACCTGTCCGAGGAACAGCGCTCGCAGGTCGAACGGCGTTTCGGTGTGCTGTTTCAGAAAGGCGCGCTGTTCTCTTCGCTGACCGTCACCGAAAACGTCGCCCTGCCCCTTATCGAACACGCCGGTCTCAGCCGCAATGACGCCGAGCATCTGGCAGCGGTGAAACTGGCGCTGGCCGGGTTGCCGTTGTCGGCGGCGGACAAATACCCGTCGTCGTTGTCTGGCGGCATGATCAAGCGCGCGGCGCTGGCCCGGGCGCTGGCGCTGGACCCGGACATCCTGTTTCTCGACGAACCCACCGCCGGTCTCGACCCGATTGGCGCGGCGGCCTTCGATCAATTGATCCTGACCCTGCGCGACGCGTTGGGCCTGAGCGTGTTTCTGGTGACCCACGACCTCGACACGCTCTACACCATCACCGACCGCGTGGCGGTGCTGGCACAGAAGAAAGTGCTGGTGGCCGGTCCGATCGATGTGGTTTCGGAAACCAACGACGCGTGGATTCACGAATACTTCCACGGCCCGCGCGGCCGCTCGGCGCTGGACGCCGCCAAATTGCTCAACGAGGTCTGACATGGAAACCCGAGCCCATCATGTGTTGATCGGCCTGTTCACGGTGATTGTCGTGGCGGGCGCCCTGCTCTTCGGGCTGTGGCTGGCCAAGTCCAGTGTCGATACCGAGTTCAAGGATTACGAAATCGTCTTCAGCGAAGCCGTCAGCGGTCTGTCCAAGGGCAGTTCGGTGCAGTACAGCGGGATCAAGGTCGGTGACGTGGTCAGTCTGCGACTCGACCCGAAGGACCCGCGTCGAGTGCTGGCGCGGATTCGCCTGGGCGGCGACACGCCGGTCAAGGAAGACACCCAGGCCAAACTGGCACTGGCCGGGATCACCGGGACCTCGATCATTCAGCTCAGTGGCGGCACCCCAGAGAGCCCGAAACTCCGTGGCCACGACGGAAATTTGCCGACCATCGTCGCAGCGCCCTCGCCTATCTCGCGGCTGCTCAATGACAGCAACGACTTGATGAGCGGCATCAGTACCCTGCTAAACAATGCCAATCAGATGTTTTCTGCCGACAACGTCACGCGCATCAGCGCCACCCTGGCGCATCTGGAGCAAACCACTGGCGCGATCAACGATCAGCGCGGCGATCTGCGCCAAGCCATGCAGCAACTGGCGAGTGTTGGCAAACAGGCCAGCAGCATGCTCGAACAGACCTCGCTGTTGATGCGCAACGCCAATGGCCTGCTCAACGATCAGGGCAAGCAGGCGCTGGGCAGTGCCGAGCAAGCGATGAAATCGCTGGAACAGAGCAGCGCCACCATCAACGCCTTGCTGAGCAAAAACCAGAACTCCCTCGACAGCGGCATGCAGGGCCTCAACGGCCTGGCGCCGGCAGTGCGCGAACTGCGCGAAACCCTCGGCTCGCTGCGCGCCATTTCGCAACGCCTTGAGGCCAACCCCAGCGGCTACCTGCTGGGCAGTGACAAGAACAAGGAGTTCACGCCATGAAGCTGACTCATCTCGCCCTCCTCGCCAGTTTCACGTTGCTGGGTTCGTGCTCGATCCTGCCCAAGTCGGAGCCATCGGACGTCTATCGGCTGCCGACCGCCCAGGCGCCCGCCTCGGCCAGTTCGGCGGCGACTCAGCATTGGTCGCTGCGCTTGAACAAATTGCAGGCCAGCGAAGCGCTGAACCGGCCGAACATCGCCGTGATTCCGCAAGGTGATGTGATCAGCAGCTACAAGGCTTCGCGCTGGAGCGATCCGGCGCCGGTGCTGGTGCGTAATCGACTGCTTGATGGGTTTCAGCGTGATGGCCGGGTGACGTTGCTCAGTACCGATGACAGCAACTTCCAGGCGGATCTGGAGTTGGGCGGCAGCTTGCAGGCGTTTCAGACTGAATATCAGGGTTCGCAGGCCAGTGTTGTGGTGCGGGTCGATGCGTTGCTGATTCGTGGATACGACCAGCGCATCCTCGCCAGCCGCCGCTTCGAAGAGCGCCAGCCGCTGAATGACGTGAAGGTGCCGGCGGTGGTCGCAGGCTTCGGCCAGGCCAGCGACCGATTGACCGCGAAGGTTGTGGCGTGGGCCGTGGATCAAGGCCAGAAACTCGCACCACAGAGACCCTGATTCACCTCAATCCCTGTGGGAGCTGGCTTGCCAGCGATGGCGGTGTGTCAGCCAACAGAGCTTTTGGATGTGCTGGCCTCATCGCTGGCAAGCCAGCTCCCACAGTTTTTTGTGATCAGCCGAAGAACCAGTAGCACACGCCAATTGCGCCGAGCACGCCGGCGAATTCTGCCAGCAACGCGCAACCCACTGCATGCCGTGCCCGCTGAATCCCCACCGCACCGAAGTAAACCGCCAGCACATAGAACGTGGTCTCGGTGCTGCCCTGTACCGTCGCCGCGACCAGCGCCGGGAAGCTGTCGACACCTGAGGTCTTCATCGTTTCGATCAGCATCGCCCGGGCGGCGCTGCCGGAGAACGGTTTGACCATCGCTGTCGGCAGCGCATCGACAAACCGCGTGTCCCAACCGGCCCACTCGACCAGATGGCGAATGCCCTCCAGACCAAAGTCCAGCGCCCCCGAAGCCCGCAGCACACCGACCGCACAAAGCATCGCCACCAGATACGGCAGTAGATTCTTGGCAACGTCGAAGCCTTCTTTGGCGCCTTCAACGAACGCCTCATACACCTTCACTTTGCGTAACGCGCCAATCACCAGAAACAGCATGATCAGCCCGAACAGCGTGAGGTTGCCGAGGATCGAAGACAGCCCGGCCAGCGCCGTGGCTGACATCGTGCCGAGCAGCGCCATGAAGCCGCCAAGCATCAGCGCCCCGGGAATCAGATAGGCCAGCACCACCGGGTCCCAGATGCGCAGGCGTTGCATGAACGCCACCGAGAGGAAACCGACGATGGTCGAGCAACTGGTCGCCAACAGAATCGGCAGGAACACCAATGTCGGATCGGGCGCGCCTTGCTGAGCGCGGTACATGAAGATCGTCACCGGCAGCAGGGTCAGCGAAGAAGCGTTGAGCACCAGGAACAGAATCTGCGCGTTGCTGGCGACGGTGGCGCTGGGGTTGAGTTCTTGCAGCGCTTTCATCGCTTTGAGGCCGATGGGCGTGGCGGCGTTGTCGAGACCGAGGCCGTTGGCGGCGAAGTTCAGGGTGATCAGGCCGAGGGCCGGGTGACCGGGCGGGACTTCCGGCATCAGCCGCAGAAACAGCGGGCCGAGCACCTTGGCCAGCCATTCGACGATCCCGGCTTTTTCAGCGATGCGCAGAAAGCCCAGCCACAGGGTCAGGGTGCCGAACAGCAGCACCATGACTTCGACCGACAGTTTGGCCATGGCGAAAATGCTTTCCACCATCGCCGCGAAGATCCCGGCGTTGCCGCCGATCAGCCACTGCGCCAGCGCCGACACGGCTGCCACGATGAAGAAGCCAAGCCACAGGCCATTAAGCATCAGTCAAATCCCCCGGAATATGCGGCGAATGATAGCGGGGTCGCCAGAAACGACAAACCCCGGATTTCTCCGGGGTTTGTTTATAGCGGCTGGTGACGATCCCTGTGGGAGCGGGCTTGCCCGCGATGGAGGTGTGTCAGTCAACAGAGACGTTGAATGTGCCGGCCTCATCGCTGGCAAGCCAGCTCCCACAGGTTTTGCGTTACGGCTTGGAAATCTCGCCGGCTGGCAGTTTTTCCTTGCTGCGCCAGTGCGGCAGGGAGTTCCAGTAGCGCTGGCCCTTGGCGTCGTCGTACATGCCTTCCCAACGGGAGATGACCAGTACCGCCAAGGCGTTGCCGATCACGTTCAGTGCAGTACGCGCCATGTCCATGATGCGGTCGACACCGGCGATGAATGCCAGGCCTTCCAGCGGAATACCCACGCTGCCCAGCGTGGCCAGCAACACCACGAAGGACACGCCCGGTACACCGGCGATGCCTTTGGAGGTGACCATCAAAGTCAGAACCAGCAGCAGTTGCTGGCTGATCGACAGGTCGATGCCGTACAGCTGGGCAATGAAGATCGCCGCGATGGACTGGTACAGGGTCGAACCGTCGAGGTTGAACGAGTAACCGGTCGGTACCACGAAGCTGCAAATGGCTTTCGGCGCGCCGTAGGCTTCCATCTTCTCGATCACGCGCGGCAGCACGGTTTCCGAGGAGGCGGTGGAGTAAGCCAGCACCAGTTCATCTTTGAAGATGCGCATCAGCTTCAGTACGGAGAAGCCGAACAGGCGAGCGATCAGGCCCAGTACCACGAAGGCGAAGAAGGCGATGGCGACGTAAACCAGGATCACCAGTTTTGCCAGCGGCACCAGCGAGGCGAAGCCGAAGTTGGCCACGGTCACCGCGATCAGTGCGAATACGCCGATAGGGGCGTAGTTCATGATCATGTGGGTGACTTTGAACATGCTTTCCGAGACGCCCTGGAACATCTTCACCAGCGGCGCGCGCAGGTCCGACTGCAGGCTCGACAGACCGAGACCGAACCGCACGGAGAAGAAGATGATCGGCAGCATTTCGCCGCG